>JBJEMQ010000052.1:0-3319 GCA_051879755.1 Coprococcus sp.
AGTTGATGAAGAGGCAGAAACGGAGGCAATCAGCTATAATGGTGCAAAGAATACAACATATTTTTACAGGGTTTCAAATCCATATAAAGCATCTGCTGTTACATATGGTAATTATGTAAAACTTACGGATGTAAAAGAGGTTACTGTTACAGATGAAGATATGTATACAGATTCATCTGATTATAATAAGAATACGTTAATAAGAGACTTTTCTGTAAATACAACAGATGTTGCAGATGTTTATGTAAATGCAAATGAAACAGGTTGTATTAATCTGGCACAGGGAGATACATATACATTATATCCTCTGCGTAACTGGCTTGCTATAGAGGGAATTTCAAATGCCCAGGTTATCGAGCCTGATTTCCATTATACTGTTATTGATGAGCATGGAAATATTTCAGATAATGTAGTTACAGTAGAAGAAGACAGAACAAATACTACATCAAGACATAGTGCTAAGATAAAGGCAAAGGGTTTAGGAACAGCCATTATTCTTGTTACATATGATGCTATGATTAATGATGTCGGTATGGGTAAGACAGGTAAGATAGAGCATGCATTATATTCTGCTATATGGCCAGAGAATACGGGCGTAATAGTAGTAAATGTAGGTGATAAAGCTTCATTTGAAACCGGTATGACCATTAATGAGGGACTTAATGCAAGTACAAAGCTTGCAAAGGATTATATTGATGCGGAATGTGATGTCCTTTATTATGCAGGAAATAGTGGTGCGGAATATACATTTAAGCCCGAAAGCGGAGTAAGCGCGCAGCTTGCGACTCCAACTATAATAGGCGCATCTGTAAGCTATAACGGCTTTTCAGATAGTCAGGTAGTGTACAACAGTGATGGAAGTATTACACTTACAGGTCTTAAGGAAGGTCCTAATATAGTTAAGCTGACACTTGGAAATGAGACAGCTTATCAGGTTATTCGTGCAAAGAAGGTTAATTATGAGATAACAGCGACAGACGCTTCCGGAAATCATGTCGGCAGTAACAGCATAAGACCGGGAGATAAGGTAACAGTTACATTTGACAGATTATATCATCCTGCAAACAAAATGTCAGGATATTACAATTTCTCTGCAATGGCAAAATATAAAACTTCCGATGGTACAGAGGTAAAGAGTAAGGGCAATCAGTATACGTTTGCTTCTACAGCAGACTGTCAGAAGATAACATTTACCATACCTGATGATTATGAGGGAAGCACATATAGTCTGACAGATGGTGTGATGGCAACAAGTGGCTTTGGTTCGCCTATAGGAACACATCGTTCGGTTACATATGAAAAGGGTAAACCGGCAGATTTTAGTGCTTCATCTATATCGGCATCCATGGGTATGCTTCCTGATATTAATATAAACATATGTAAGTCGGATGAAAAGAGAATCAGTGTTCAGGCATATGACTACACAGCAACTGCAAAAGGTATAACAGGAGCTTCAGAAACAGGAGAAATCCTTAATACAAAGGTTTCTGTAGCCGGGGATGAGACTGCAGCACAGGCTGTTAAAAAGGCGTTTGATGAAGAAGGCGTAGATATATCAATTGTTTCGTCATCATATGGAAGCTATGTAGAGAGTATCAACGGACTGACAGCTGGTGCAGGAGGCGGATATTCAGGATGGTATATGAGCTATAATAATGATGATTATACTAATACCGGAATAGACTCTCTTGAACTTGATGATGGAGATGTAATAAGATTTGACTATTCTGTAAATACTGATATGGTTACAGATGATATAGGTAATGGTTATTATGGCCTGCCTGTATTTACAAAGCTTACTGTCAGTGCAGATGATGTGGCAGCCGACACCATTGAGATGTCAAAGACAGTTTCTACTGATGAAAACTGGAATACAACGGTTGCATATAGTATCGATGGTAAGGAAACAAAATCAGCAGGCACAAAAGAAGATCCATTTGAAATTACATTTACACTGCCATATGGTACGGATATATCTGTGCTTGATGTAGATTATGAATACAGTCTGGATAGCCATTATGCAAAATTAGATGGAATTGAGTCTGTAATGGACTTTACTGATGGTGCAGATTTCAGTATATCTACATTAGGAGGTCATTATAAAGCATATTATCATGCAGATGTAATTGTAGAAGAATCAAATAGCAGTTCAGACGAATATAAGAGTATTCTGGCAGCTGCTTCAGAATATCTTCATGATAATATAGCAGCACCAACAGTTGCTTCTGTCGGTGGTGAATGGGCTGTAATAGGTCTTTCGCGCTCCGGAGTAAAGGATACAAAATGGTACTATACTTACTATACGAATGTAGAAAAGAAGGTAACGGATAAGGGAAATGCAAAGCTTCATTCGGCGAAGAGTACAGAGAATTCAAGAGTTATACTTGGACTTACTTCCATAGGCGCAAATCCTGAAAATGTAGCAGGCTATAATCTGCTTGAGCCGCTTGCTGATATGAATTATGTAACAAAGCAGGGAATAAATGGTGCAATATTTGCACTTATTGCATTTGACTCAAATCAATATACAATTCCGGAAGTGGAAGATAACGCATCTCTACAGACAACAAGAGATGGTCTGGTAGAATATATACTTGGTTGTGAGCTCGAAAATGGTGGCTGGAGTCTGAGGGAAGAGTTTGACGTGGATATAACAGCTATGGCTATACAGGCACTTGCACCATATTATAATAGTGATGATGATGTAAAGGCAGCTGTAGACAGGGCGCTTGTTATGCTTTCTTCTAACCAGAAGTCTGACGGTACATTTATGTATATACAGGGTGACGCACAGAAACTTGAAAGCAATGCAGAGAGTACAGCACAGGTAGTTACAGCACTTTGTGCGCTTGGTATTAATCCTGATACAGATTTGAGATTTGTGAAGTATGGTAATTCAGCACTTGATGCATTACTTTCATTCTATGATAATAATACACACTCTTTCCGTCATACTACGCAGCCTGATTTTATGGCTACAGAGCAGGCAGTATATGCGCTTGCAGCATATGATAGATTTATATCAGGAAAAAATAGTCTGTATAATATGAAAGATGCTGAAAATATCTATATAGTCAGTGTTGATGCACCAAAGAATGTCAAGGCTGCAAATGAATCAAAGGCTATAAAGGTTACCTGGGATAAGGTAAATAATGTAGAAGGCTATCAGGTATATAGAGCAGCAGACAATGGAAAGAAGGTTCTTGTAGCAACTATTGGAAATAAAGACTCAGCGGAATATGTTGACTATAATGTAAAAAATGGCAGCAGTTATACTTATGAGGTAAACTGTTACAGTAATTCATTTACAAGTAAGGCA
>JBJEMQ010000053.1:0-3317 GCA_051879755.1 Coprococcus sp.
GAGAAGATTGCAGCTGCATTATGTGAGAATGGTTTTACACAGGTTGCGACTCCTACAATAATTTCATTAAAAGCACTTGAAAAAATGACAATAACCAGTGAAAATCCATTATATGATCAAGTGTTTTTTATTGACTCAAAAAGTGCATTAAGACCTATGCTTGCACCAAATTTGTATGAAGTATCTAAACAACTTATGAATAGTCAAAAGCTTCCGCTAAGAATTTTTGAGATTGGTTCTTGCTTTAGAAAGGAATCTGAAGGGAAAAATCATCTTAAAGAATTTACAATGTGCAATCTTGTTGAGTGGGGAACGCCAATGGAAGAGCGTGTTCAACACCTTAAGGAGTTTGCTGCAATTGTATTAAAAGCAGCAGAAATAGATGATTACAAATTAGAGGAGGAAGATTCAGTTGTATATGGACTTGGACTGGACGTTGTCAGCTCAGATGGTTTGGAGCTTGCATCTACTTCCATGGGACCACATCGGCTGGATGATGCTTGGAAAATTAACTGCAGCTGGGTAGGCATCGGGTTTGGACTTGAAAGACTTTTGATGATCAAAAACAAACAGTCTGGTATACATAGATATTCACGTAGTACTACATTTATGGATGGTGCATGTCTAAAACTTAAGTAAAGGTGATTATATGCTGATTGTCGATAACAATAAGAAAATACCCTTATATGAGCAACTTTTTTTTGAAATACGGAGGCTTATAATCAGTGGAGAATATAAGCCAGATCAACAACTAAAACCAATTCGTGTACTTGCAGATGAACTGGAAATTAGCCATAACACAGTTATTAGGGCTTATCAGGAACTTGTTTCTGAGGGATATGTAAGAACTGTACAGGGTAGTGGGTACTATGTAGAAGAGCTTGCAACAATCAAAGAGCTTAAAAATAGAGATATTTGTTATTGCGATAAAGACGATACAGATGAACTACCTATTCACTATGATTTTCATTACGACAGATTTAGTACTAACCTGTTTCCGTGGAGTAAATGGAGAAGGTATTTACAACAAGCTATTGCAGAGGAATCATACACAGATAAAATCATGTATGAAGAAAACAAAGGAAATTATTTATTGCGTAAGAGTATCTGCGATCACATTTTAAAACAAAGAGGGATACACTGTACGCCTGAACAGGTTGTGATTTGTTCAGGAACACAATATGCGCTAAATATTATTATGGATATACTTCCGGATATCTCATATAATGTAGGATTTGAAGAACCTGGATATGATGGGATGAGGCAGATTTTCTTGAATAGACGTTGCAAGATATCATCAGTAAATGTGACAGAGAAAGGAATTGATGCCAATCAATTGGAACGTATGGACTGTAATCTTCTTTACATTACACCTTCACATCAGTTTCCTACAGGAGCAACTCTTCCTATGGCTAAACGTCTTCAGATTCTTGAATGGAGCAGAAGAAATAAAGTATATGTAATTGAGAATGATTATGACTGCGATTTTCTGTTTGGAGAGCGTCCTTTATTGTCAATGCAGTCATTAGATAGAAATGGATACATAATATATATGAATACATTTGCAAAAGTTCTAACACCTGAAATACGCTGTGCATTTTTGGTTTTGCCGCAGCATCTTGTTTCAGTTTATGATAAAAAGTATTCAAATTATTATTCTTCGCTATCTGGATATGAACAAAGAGCACTCTATGATTTTATTGAAGATGGTAATCTTATGCGTCAGAGCAGAAAGATGGCAAACTTAAGTCAAAGAAAAAATGAAATTGTGAGAAAAGTTTTTAAAGAACAGTTATGTGGTATTGTTGAACCATATGCTACAAATTCGGGTACACATATTCTTGTCAGGATAAAAGGTGTAAATAACCCGGATGATATGATTGATCAGTTACGAAAAAGAAAGATTCAAATATATAGTACACATGATTACTGGCATGTAAAAGAAAATGAGCCAAAAGATCTTTTTCTGATAGGGTATAGTTGTATTGAAGAAAAAGAGTTAGAGAATGCATGTATGGAACTTGCATATGCTATAAAGGAAATTCTTGGTATTTTGTAACTATTCAGAGCCATGCAAATTTACATTCTGTGAATGGGGTTCTGAATAGTTACGACATTTTATAATATGTCAACGAGAATACATTAAAAACAGCCTTTTATATTATTGACAAAGTGGTCAAAGATATAAAAGGCTGTTTTATTGAATTTATTTTAGTGATGAAAGTGAGGTAATTATAATGGAAAAAATTGAAAAAAGAGAGTTCAGATTTTCTGATATGTATGAAAAAGCTTTTGATAATTTATGCGAAATATGCAAAATTACAGACAAAACACCATCTAAAAGAAAAGACAAAACATTAAAGCTAGCAGATAACGTATGGGAGATAATAAAAGATAAAAAAGTATATCTTTATACAAGAGAACTGACAAAAGATGAAATGCAGGAAGAACTTACAGGTGTGGAATTGTCTGATGAGGGTGGACGAAAATATGATGTGATTACTGGAGGATGCCTGTATTTAATAGTAATAGAAGAGATTAAAGATATCTCCGATGAAAATATAATCGAACTTTATTATAAAAGTACATGGATTGAGGCAGTTGTGTCTGCATTAGTAGACTGGACAAGAAATTGTAAGGCAAAAGAACAACATATAAATAAGGAAAGGATTATTTCTTATGCACCGGGAATGGATGGAAATGATATTAGATTAATAAAAAACTGGTTAATAGAAATGAAAGGGAAAGAACTGGGAATACAAATAGGAGATTATGGATTGATAGTCAATGCAGACTGTATTGTAGCAGCACTTGTTTATGTATAATATTGTGAAAAGAAGGAAACCATACCGTGGCTTCCTTCTTTTCATTACAGATATCCTAAGCACCTTTTGATACTTTGGCTTCCTGTTCTTCAAAAGCTTCATAGTTTGATTCAAGATAATCGTAAGCATAAGTGTGATGTTCACTTATATCCATACCAAGAATCTGATCTTTATCGTCGACTCTTAATCCAATTGTAGATTTTAATATTAAACATATTGTTCCAAGAACAACTACGATAAATGTAAATACACATACTTCAGCAAGTAATTGTATACCAAACTGTTTTATACCAGCAGAGGCACCTAAGAATCCGGGAGCAAGTACACCTATGATACCACTAACAAAGTGAAGAGAACCGGCACCGCAGGCATCATCAATATGTAATTTTTCATCTACAAATTTTGTAGAAAGATATGCCACTATGGCAGCAATGCTTGCAATGAGAATAGTTCCTCCAATTGACTGAACATTTGTGGTACAGCAGATTGCTA
>JBJEMQ010000054.1:0-3311 GCA_051879755.1 Coprococcus sp.
CAAAGATAACAGGTAAAAAGAATGATTTAAAAGCAGAAGTAACATTCTTTGTTCCTCAGAATTATACAGGCGAAGTTCAATCCCTTACAATTACAAATGAAGGAACAACCCCTAAAACATTTAAACTGTTCTCATTTGTAGAATGGTGTCTCTGGGATGCCCAGGATGATACAACGAACTTCCAGAGAAACTTTAATACCGGTCGTGTAGAGATAGAAGGTTCTACTATTTATCACAGAACAGAATATAATGAAAGACGTAATCATTATGCTTTCTACACAGTAAATACAGATATCGATGGTTACGATACAGACCGGGAAAGCTTTATTGGTCTGTATAACGGCTTTGGTGACCCACAGGCTGTAACAGCAGGACAGGCAAATAACTCTGTTGCTGACGGATGGTCTCCTATTGCTTCTCATTACAAAGAAATTACCCTTGCTCCAAACGAAAGCAGGAATTTAATTTATATTCTGGGATACGCAGAAAACCCTGTTGATAAAAAGTTTGAAGCTGATGGAAAAACTCTTAACAAAGAGGTTGCTCATGCCATGATTGAGCAATACAACACTCCTGAAAAGGTTGCTGAAGGACTTGCTGAGCTTAAGGCTGCCTGGGATAAGCTTCTTGGAATCTATACAGTAACTACTCCTGACGAAAAGGTTAACCGTATGGTTAACATCTGGAACCAGTATCAGTGTATGGTTACATTTAACCTTTCACGTTCAGCTTCATATTTTGAGTCAGGTATAGGAAGAGGAATGGGATTCAGAGATTCTAATCAGGATTTGCTCGGTTTCGTTCATCAGATTCCGGACCGTGCAAGGGAAAGACTTATTGACCTTGCATCTACACAGCTTCCTGACGGTGGATGCTATCACCAGTATCAGCCTCTTACCAAAAAAGGTAATTCAGATATCGGTGGAGATTTCTCAGATGATCCATTATGGATGATTCTTTCAGTTGCAGCATACATCAAGGAAACAGGTGATTATTCAATTCTTGATGAGATGGTTCCATACGACAATGATGAATCAAAGGCTAAGCCAATGCTTGATCACCTTATAGTTTCATTTTATCATGTATGCAACAATGTTGGTCCTCACGGACTTCCACTTGCTATGCGTGCTGACTGGAATGACTGTATCAACCTCTCCTGCTTCTCAGAAGCACCTGGTGAAAGCTTCCAGACATATACCTCTCCTATGTTTAAGGATGAAGGCGGTTATTCAAAGGTTGCCGAATCAGTAATGGTTGCTACCTTATTTACATATGTCGGACCTTCTTTTGTTGAAATTCTTAAATATAAGGGTATGGAAGATGAGGCTGCCAAAGCACAGGCTGAAATCGACAAGATGAAGAAAAATGTCATGGATAATGCCTTCGATGGTGACTGGTTCCTTCGTGCATACGATAATTACGGAAACAAAATGGGTTCAAAGGAATGTGAGGAAGGTAAAATCTTCATTGAACCACAGGGATTTGCCGTTATGTCTGAGATAGGCAAAGAAGAAGGTGCTGACATCAAGACTCTTAACGCAGTTGATAAATACTTAAATACAGAGCATGGTCTTGTTCTTAACAATCCTGCTTTCACAAAATATTATGTACAATATGGAGAGATTTCTACATATCCTGGTGGATATAAAGAAAATGCCGGTATATTCTGTCATAATAATGCATGGATTATATGTGCCGAAGCATATGTCGGTCATGGCGATAAAGCATTTGAATATTATAGTAAGATCGCACCTGCATTCAACGAAGAGATTTCAGACCTGCACAGAACAGAACCTTATGTATATGGTCAGATGATTGCCGGTAAAGATGCAAAACGTTTTGGCGAAGGCAAGAACTCCTGGCTGACAGGTACAGCCGCATGGAACTTTGTTGCAATATCTCAGTACATATTAGGTGTACAGCCTGATTGGAATGGTCTTAAAATAGATCCTTCAATTCCGGCTGAATGGGATGGTCTTACAGCATCACGTCAGTTCCGCGGTGCAACATATGATATTACAGTATCTAACCCTGATCACATAAATAAGGGTATTAAGAGCGTAACCGTTGATGGTAATGCTATTGAGGGCAATGTTCTTCCGGTATTTGGTGACGGTAAAGCTCATAAAGTTGAAGTAATAATGGGATAATACCTATAGTGTACAGCTACAATTTCATTTAGCTTATTACTGACAATTACGAATATTGTATAGAAGCTTCAAAATATTAGAAAACTATAAAATTTTTCATCTAACACGCACTAGAGATACTTTTTCGCAGCAAATTGTATCTATAGTGCGTGGTCACGAATAAATCTCATAGGTACTATAGATAATATATTTAATAAATTTGTATCTATAGTCTACTTTCTGTATAGAAAGCCGGCTTATCTGTAACCTATGGAGGACACGATGAATTTATCAGAAATAGTTGGAAATAATATTCGTTTTCACCGAACTAAACAAAATATGAGTCAGGAAGAACTTGCTGAATATAGTGATTTACACCCATCATATATAGGCCAGCTTGAACGTGGCAAAAAGAAGCCAACTGTAGATACGCTTTATAAGATATCTCGGGGACTTAAAGTACCACTTTCTACAATACTTGGTGGTATTGATGAATTGGACGATACCGATGATAACTATCCATATAAATGCTATTTACTTGTAAACGAACAATCTGCTTCAAACCAGATTGTTTTGTATGAACTGCTTCGCAACGTACTTAAGATTAAATGAAAACCTAAAAGAGGCTGGAGCTTTATAGCAAGAAATTAATCTACTGGAATTGTATCCCATATAAGGAGGTTCCATGAGCGAAATAATAGCAAAGGCTGTGGATGTGGAGGTTATATATGGACACCATGCCGCACTTGATAAAATAAATATGCAGGTAAAAAAGGGGGATATATATGCACTTGTAGGGAAAAATGGTGCAGGGAAAACAACTCTTCTCCGTCTTTTTACAGGTCAGAATGCCCCTGATTATGGACATATAGAGATGTTTGGAGAAACAAGCACTCAGGGACTTAATAAAGTACGTAATAGGATAGGTGCAATAATTGAAACCCCCGCATTTTATCCTTTTTTTTCTGCTGTGCAGAATCTTGAATATTATAGGATTCAACGTAATATAAATGATAAAACAGTTGTAGAACGTGTATTGAAAGAAACAGGACTTTATGAAGCACGAAATAAAAAATTCAAAAATTATTCTTTAGGTATGAAACAACGTCTTGGAATAGCACTTTCACTGATGCATAATCCGGAGTTTCTGGTTCTTGATGAACCCATAAATGGTCTTGACCC
>JBJEMQ010000055.1:0-3300 GCA_051879755.1 Coprococcus sp.
AGGTAAAACGGAATTGTCAAAGGCTCTGGCTGAAGCTGTATTTGGCAGTGAAGATGCACTAATCAGAGTAGATATGTCTGAATACATGGAAAAACATAGTGTATCTAAAATGATTGGTTCGCCTCCCGGATATGTAGGATTTGAAGAAGGCGGTCAGTTAAGTGAAAAAGTAAGAACAAATCCATACTCTGTTGTGTTATTTGATGAGATAGAAAAAGCACATAGCGACGTATTTAATATATTACTTCAAGTGCTTGATGATGGTCACATAACTGATTCACAGGGAAGAAAAGTGGATTTTAAAAATACTATTATTATTATGACATCCAATGCAGGAGCATCACGAATTATTGACCCTAAGAAGTTAGGCTTTGTTACAGATGATAATCCGGAAGCAGACCATAACGATATGAAGAATAATGTTATGGAAGAAGTGAAGAAGGATTTTAAACCGGAATTTTTAAATAGAATAGACGATATCATTGTATTTAGAGCATTAACAGAAGATGATGTGAAAAATATAGCTGAGCTTATGCTGGCAGAACTTAAGAAACGTGTTGAAGTACAGATGAATATAAAACTTAGATATGGTGATGCCGTAAAAAAATTTATTTTTGAAAAGGGATATGATAAAAAGTATGGCGCCAGACCGCTTAAACGTGCGATTCAGACTTATATTGAGGATGAATTGGCAGAAGAAATACTGGAAGGAAAAATTAAGTCCGGCGATGATATAAGAATATCTGTAAGAAATGATAAAATAAAATTTTCTGTGAAGTAGTATAAATCTATGGCAAAAGCTGCGTGGATGTTGTATAATATGAACATTAAGCAAATGCAGATTATTTGAAACAAGAGTTGAAAAGATATTTATTATAGATATGCTAAATTAAATCAAATTGCAGGATATTTGCCCCTGCAATTGATTATGACAAATAATATATTGGAGAGAAAAGAGAGAAAAGTACAGGAGGAGAAAAAATGGCAGTAGTAAACGACTTGATTAATGTGAATTCAGATTCATTAGAATTCGGCAATTACGAACTCACATCTAAGACAAAGAAGGATGGATTTGAATTTAAGGGGGATATTTATAAGATAAAGACCTTTAATGAGATAACAAAGCTTGAAAGAAATGGTATGTTTGTATATGAATCAGTACCGGGTACAGCAGTTCATGACTTTATATCCACTGAGGATACAGTTGTATTTAGTGTGGAGGGAACTGAGACTTCATCTATTACCTTAGAACTTGAAGCTGAAACAGAGTATAAGATTCATATAGATGATATATATGTAGGTAAGAATAAAACAAATCTTGGAGGAAAGATAAATATTAGTGTTGACCTTGAACCGGGAAGACTTGTAAAGGTAGAGGTAGTGAAAGCAATTGATTAAAATAACAGTTTGATTGTTAGTAAGCTGTTATTGTATAGGAGACATTATGGCAAAGGAAAAACAGGTGTTTTTTTGTCAGGAGTGTGGATTTGAGTCATCTAAATGGATGGGACAGTGCCCTGGATGCAGGGCATGGAATACATTTTGTGAGGAAAAGATAACTGTAGGCGCTAAAAAACAGTCGGAAAGACGTGCTTTTGTAGCGCCTACAAGTATTTTAGAGGTTGTTACGGCAGATGAAACAAGATTTTCCACAGGACTGAAAGAATTGGACAGAGTATTAGGCGGAGGCATAGTAGATGGCTCTCTTGTTTTAGTGGGGGGAGATCCGGGCATAGGTAAATCAACCATACTGCTTCAGATGTGCCGACATCTTTCTGAGGAAGGACATAAAATACTTTATGTATCAGGTGAGGAATCACTTTCGCAGATAAAGATGCGTGCGGAGAGGATAGGAAGATTTACGAAAGATATGCTTCTATTGTGTGTGAATAATCTGGAGGATGTGGAAGAATATATCAGGAAAGACAGACCGAAGGTTATTATAATTGACTCGATACAAACTATTATTGTAGATGATATAAGTTCTGCTCCGGGTAGTGTTTCACAGGTAAAAGAAGTTACTGCAAGACTTATGAAGATAGCTAAGCAGATGAATATAGCTGTATTTATAGTGGGACATGTTACAAAAGAGGGTACTGTGGCAGGACCACGTAATCTTGAGCATATGGTAGATACCGTACTTTATTTTGAAGGCGATAGAAATGCAGGATTTAGAATTTTGCGTGCTGTGAAGAACAGATTTGGTTCTACAAATGAAATAGGTGTATTTGAGATGATAGATACAGGTCTGTCTGAGGTGAATAATCCTTCTAAGGTAATGCTTGACGGAAGACCGCAGAATACAACAGGATCTGTAGTGGTATGTTCCATGGAAGGAACTCGACCAATTCTTCTCGAGATACAGGCTCTTGTGTGCCAGACGAGTTTCAATATTCCAAGAAGAACAAGTGTGGGACTTGATTACAATAGGGTGAATTTACTTCTTGCTGTTTTGGAAAAAAGAGCAGGTATGGTTATGGCAGGATATGATGCATATGTTAATATAGCAGGTGGTATGCGCCTTGATGATCCGTCTGCCGATTTGGGAATTATATATGCAATCGTATCCAGTTTTAAGAATATACCTATAGATGCTGGGGTAGTAGCATTTGGTGAAGTTGGTCTTTCAGGAGAAGTAAGAGGTGTATCTTCGGTTGAACAAAGAGTAAATGAAGCTAAGAAAATGGGTTTTACAAAATGCATAATTCCAAAGTCAAATGTGGATAATATAAAAAACTCTGATGGCATAAAAATTATTGGAGTCTCAAATATTGCTCAGGCATTGGAATATATCTGAGATAAAATATGATTGAAATAAGTTTATAAAAGGTTTGCACAATCATATTAGCATTAGCCAATGTTTATATTTCAGATAAGTAAATTTGCCTGATAATGTATCCTTTAAGTAAGAAGTTTCAAGGCTTTTGTATTGTGGACGGTTTATTATATTTTGCAAGAATATTGTTGTAAAGACGTCGCAAAAATATTTTGTGTATTTTTGTAAAAATCTGATTGACAATTTGAATGTACTGTGATAAATTATAAAAGCTGTCGCAACTTGAGAGAGCAGAGAATATATTATCAGAAATGGTAGTATATAATAATAGCAATGTACTTCATAAAAGTTATAATGAATTATGTTAGCATTTATATTAACAAAATACATTCATAAAAGTTATGAAAAAAGTTGTTGACAAAGTCTTTTGGATGTGATAAATTATAAAAGCTGTCGCAAACGAGAGACAGAGAAAAGAACCTTGAAAAATTAACAACATGACAACCCTGAAATTCCAAGAAAAA
>JBJEMQ010000056.1:0-3298 GCA_051879755.1 Coprococcus sp.
TATTTCCATTATTCAATGTTACATATTCCATATTTATTTTCCTTTCGCTTTTTTCTATTAATTATTACGAAAGATTTCTTCCATATGGCTTTCCTTTGGAAAAAAATTTATTCCACATTTCTCCCTTTGTCATAATGTCACCTCATCAAATCCCGATTTAACACTCATTCAGAAATTTTTGTAATTGTTCTACAAACTGTCCTATATGCAATCCATCCACAAAAGAATGATGTGCCTGTACAGAAATTGGAATCATAACTTTTCCATCTTTTTCATAGTATTTTCCCCAATCAAAAAGAGGTGTTGCATTATCCTTCTTTCCAGAGTTTGTATGTGATATATGAGTGTATGTAATCCAAGGCATAGGCGAACATTGGAAAACATCATTTCCTAGTGGTCCTGTAAAATATTCTTTCTGAGCATCTGCTGTTTTTGATGCTAATTCACAGTATTCCTTCAAATCATCTATCATTGGAACATTTACTACCTTAAACAAATTGGTTTCCTTATTCAAATAAGTAAAGGCTGTATCTATTCTATCATAAAGAACCACTTGTCCGTCTACAAAACGATAACGAAAGGCTTCTATTTCGTTTGCGCATTTGCATACCGCATATACCATAGCCAATGTAAACGATAGCCCCTGCTTCTTGACCATTCGCTTAAAATTTGTAATATCTGCTTCAAAGGTCACACAAAAAGCAGGTTCAACACTGTTTCTAAAAACCATACAGTGCATTGCTCTTTCCCACGTTTTCTCATCTATTATCTGATATGAATTAGCCATATTTTATCCCTCCAAATTCAAATTTTCTTTCCTGTTTATTTTGTTATCTTGCTATTGTCATTTCTCCGCAATAAATTATATTTTCCAATCTTTCTTGTGAAAGTTTTTCATATTCTTCTCTTGTTTTCGCTATATCAAATGTCGCACATAAAGTTTCACCATAGATACTGCCATCTTCGTCCTCATATAAAAAGTATTTCAATCCTGGTGACAATGTATTAAGTTCCCCCTTTTTTATCAATATAGAATTATCATGATCATTATCCTTTCTAGGTCTTATCATATATCCTCCATACTATTCCGTTAACTTCTAAGTTTTTTCTTAGTCCAAAATGAGTATATCATAACAGAAGTTATTTAGCACCAAGAATTCATGAATACGGAGCATTACGCTCCGCACCCACACTACACATATATCAGCTTTTAATAAATTTTCCTCTGCCGAACTTCTCACATTATTCATCAGCCCTACCCACTTCATCTGGTCGGTAGCTTTTAATTCTTTCGTAATCCCTGCTCCAGCTTTCATCTGCTCTACAAGAAACTCTATTCTCTCATAACATTGTGTATAAACCTCATGCAAATACTCATTCAATCGCCCACCAATAAGTAGCTTGAATTTTCCCCGCTTTGGTGTTTTTTCAAATACTCCCACCGCATTCGTCCATACTTGCCAATCTCATAGTGTGTACCTTCCGGCAACTGCAAATCCGGGTAATACATTCCATCCGCTCCAAGCATATAACCAATTCCATTTTTCCAATGATGTGTTTCTCCATAGACTGCTCCTATCTGCCACCTCTATCCGCTCTATAATGATGGCTGTGTCTATTATATTCTCGTCCCTTTACTTCCTGCGTCTTTCTTTGCAACTTTGCTTTTAAGCTGTCCGTCTCTACCTTATTTCCAGTCTGCTGTTCCCACCTTGCAACTGCCGACTGATAATCGCTATATTCTGCTTTGGAAGCTCGATATTCAGCCAAGAACTCCTTCACATTCTTATATCCATAACCCTGCACGATACTTGATAAATGCTGCTTCATATTGGCTACCTGTGCCTTTAACTGCTCTGCCTGTTCCTGCAACTCCTTACTCTGTTTCACTTCTAAAATCTGTTTCTCCGGCACACCGCTGACGAGTGCCCTGTCCACCGTCTGGTTCCACATGGCACGAACCCGATTGTACGCTTCTATCTGCTCTTCTTTCGGATTGTTCTTGCTTCATTCGCCCGGTTCATATCCATGCCACCACCCAGATAAGCCTGTATCGGATCTAAAATCAATAACTTAGCACCTGTTCGAACAAGAGCCGCCTCCAGCCTCTCATCTGCCATAGACAGAGATTTATCACTCTCATCAATAACCAATATCTTTTCACAATCTGCTCCTGCCAATTCGAGCCTTGGCTTTACTGTATCTGCCAAACCGTCCTCTGCAGTCTGATAAATTACATTTACCGGTTCCTGCACTTTCATATCATTATCCAAGCCCTCACCCCTGGAAAGCTTTGCCGCAATATTCAAAACCAATGTGGTCTTGCCATCCCCCGGATCACCTTGAATAATTGTCAGTTTTCCGTATGGTATAAATGGATACCATAACCATTCAACTTCCTGTGACTGTATCTCTGACATCCGTATCATCTTTAATTCCGTCTTTTGTTCTTCCATAAGAGTCCTCCAATCAAAAATATAATTTGCTCAAAAGAAGAACCTCTGCTATACTCTTATTGTAAATACATACCTTATTGAACATTAGCAGTTCAATAAGCATGGATAACAGAGGTTTCTCAAGTTGTCACAAGTCCTAACAGTTGCCGCTGTCAGGACTTTTTTCTTTATCTGTCTGTTGCCCTTGCCAAAGATATTTCGCTCCGTCCAACATCCAAAGGATTGCCTGCAACATATCCATACAGTCATTTCGCATATCCTCTAATCCTTCTGAAGTAAGTGTTACATTCTGCTGTTCAAATTGCTTTACAACTTCGGATATATTGGTCTGCATATTCTGCAATTCTTCTACCAGCCTATAAATAACTTCCTTCTTCCCAACCACACATACACGATTGTATATGCAGGAGCGGACAAAATAATCCTTCTTTTGCATACCGCTAGCAAGAATCTTTGCCTCAATCATCTCCCGTTCTCTTGGTGAAACACGAAAGCTGATTGTAGGATATTTGTGTACTCCACTCATTGTGCATCCTCCTCATTTTCAAGTTCTAACCTATCCGCTAATTCTGCCTGTTTATTTGGATATAAATGCGAATAGGTATTCAAGGTTGTTTCTATCTTTTCATGCCCAAGCCTTTCGGCTATTGCCAAAGGTTGAAATCCTAGCTCCACAAGTAAGGAAGCATGACTATGACGTAAATCGTGAAGACGAATTCGCTTTACCCCTGTTTCCTTAATACCACGCACTATTTCATGTTCCATATAAGACTTCGTAAAACGAAACATTCTCTCATTTGCCATAATCCCATATAAATGGCTACAATACTCTTTTAACTCTT
>JBJEMQ010000057.1:0-3293 GCA_051879755.1 Coprococcus sp.
TTTCTCCTTTTTATGTCAACAAATTGAATTTGTTGAAACCAGCACTTTACCCAATGTAATCATATCATGTCACCTGCATTTTTGCCACAAAATTACCTAAACATTTCTGCTTGGATATCCTTTATTTCGCTTTATATCAGCACACTATTTTTCTTTTAACTTAAGTTCCGCAATTGAAACATAATGCTTGACCGTAAATTCCTCTGCTGCATTACTTAAAAGCATTGCTTTATGTTCCTGCTCCCACGCATCAAGTTCTTCCTGTGTCATTGATGCACCAACACCTCTGCAGGCCCGCATTCTTCCATGCCAGCTCTCACGAGTGAAATTTACATCAACCTTAAATTCTTTCTGTGATAAGATTTTAAAAAATCCCAGATATTCATCCGGAACCAAAACAGGATGAACCGTATCACCACAACCTGTCCAGTTTGGATTATATTTTAATATTATTTCTTCACTTTTACCGGCAATTTCATCCTCAAAAGGCAACCAGCCCATATACAGAATAAGGAATCTCCCTTCTGATTTTAATATTCTTGAGAATTTTTGTGCGGTAATCTTATGGTCCAGATACCAGATACATTGACATGCAGTTATTACATCAAAGAAATTCTCCGGAAAATCTACATTTTCTGCCTTACATGCAAAAAACTCAATATCCATATTGCACTCTTTGGCAAGCTTCTTTGCCTGCTCAATTTGATTTTCTGCTATATCAGTTCCAGTCCACTTAGCCCCATACCGATACATATTACGTGGCAGCACCCCCGTTCCCGTTCCAATATCAAGAACCTTCTGACCATCCTTACATAACCCTAAACTCAAAATGTAATCATAGAACTCTTTTGGATATATATCTCTATATTTTGCATAATCTTCCGACGTTTTGCCCCAGTCAAAAAATTTTCCATCATCAATATTCTCTATTTTCATGACATCACTCCTTAATATTGTACTACATAAACACCATATTCCCGATATAAATCTCCAGCATTCCAAGAGGATATAATCTATCATACCAGAAAATTACTTAAATAATCCTTAAATGCAAACTACCATTTGGAATAAAAAGAATCATTTTTGTGATGAACTGATATGATTCTGTTGTATATTTTTTTTACTATTATCATTGTAGTCATAAAAAATCTGGTCCAGCAACGCATCCATATCTTTTGTATTTCCAAATGCTGCCTTGATAAATGCACCTATATGACCAAACATCAACTTAAAGTAAAGCCAATCGCCCATATCATCATATTTCCTTGTGGAATTGATAAGGTAGTTCTGTTTCAGGTGACCATATTTCTTACCCACTTTTTTGCCATACTTCTTTAACTTTTGGGCAGTGGCCACATCCTCCATGGCTTTCTTTTCCACAAAGCCTCCGATGGCTTGAAATGTTTCCTTCTCAGCCCAGAAAATACCACAATAAAGCCTTGTCACACAGAAGGACATACGACAAAGCACATCATTGAGCGCCAAGGGAACAGAATACCGTTCAAATCGAATGGGCGAACCACCACCAATATACTTTCCGCTGTTTAGCATGGAAACCGCTTCCCGGATTGTTCCGGTTGTCATCCGGTTGTCGCTGTCAATGGTGAGAATGATATCCCCCTCTGCAGCATTTATGCCTGCATTACGTACCTTTGCAATGCATCGGTCCTCATTATAGATTACTCTTGCCCCACTTTTCCTTGCCAGTTTATCCGTCCGGTCGGTACATCGGTTACATACCACGATAATTTCCGTCTTTCCATTATAGTTTTCTGCTGCATTCCATATGGATCGTATACATCTAACGATATATTTCTCCTCATTATGGGCCGGAATCACTACAGATACTGATTTTGATATCTTCATATTAAATCACCTCATCTTCTCGCATATACACTTCGCCAAAAATCAATCATATTCCCCAGATCTTTTTCGATTTCATCCGCATCAAGTAAACCCTGATACATCTTTTCATATAAATAGCCTTCCGCCGAAAGATATATGGTGCGGTACATCATTTGCAAATCAATCCCCTCAATAAAATCATTTGGATCCGGCTTTGCCAACTGCATCTGAAATTCATACAAGGAATATTCGGATATGATTTCCAGAATTTCTTTTTGCACGCAGGGCTCTTTTTCAAAATAAGCTCTCATTTCAAACAGTGCAATATCTGGATATTTGCGCATAAGGTCCATTTTCACTTTCAACGCACTGTAAAAAATGTCAAAAAAATCCCCCTTCACATAACAGCGATTCTTTGAAAATGCTTCCGCCGTGATGCTTGCGCTGTATTTCACAAGAAATAGAAACAATTCTTTTTTGTTTTTAAAATAATAAAAGAGCAATGACTTACTGATGCCTGCCTCCGCTGCAATCTCATTCATTGGACTTTTCTTATAGCTATTACTGGAAAAAACTTTGAAGCCCGCATTGATGATTTTTTTGCGCTTGCTTTCCTCAAGTAACATAAAATTCGGATTCATTTCTTCACCTCCTGACCAAAACGGTCAGTTATATTACAACATAACTGACCGTTTTTGAGAAGCCCCTGTCTTTTTATACTCTTTTCATACCTATCACATTTTTTTGGCATCGGCTTTTCACATTAATATCCGAACACTTCATATGCCGTATATGCATGGTCAAAATGATATCCCAGCTTTTCTGCCAATGCCACCGACCAAGTGTTTTGTGCATCCCAACTCGGATACAAATTCCTATCCAGACACTCCAAAATCAATTTTGCTCCACATATGTATGCAAGCCCTCTTCTGCGATACTCTTCCTTGGTATCAATCTCAATTTCAATGCCTCCCTGATATCCCGAATAAGATGAAGCTCCTGCAACGGGCTCCCCATCCTTTAGGATAGCAATACCCAATCCATACCTTTCGTACTCTTTATAATCAGGATACTGTGACACCCAGTCCCTGCACCAGCCTATTTCTTTACACTGCCAAAATAATTCTTCGTCTATCATTTTTATTGTATAGCCTTCCGGTAATGTCTCCACTACTTTTTGAAGTACAGCCCGGTCAAATATATCCGGCTCTTTTTTTATGGCATAGCGCGTCACTTTTTTTGTTTTGTCACCAAGACAGTGTTCTATCATTTCTGCCCACTCTTCATTTTGAGGAACCATAATCATAAAATTCTGTTTGCTCCAATCCGGCTTATACATAATAAGCTCTTCATTCGGTACGCCTGCGAAAAAGGTAAAATCGCCTAAGACAGCCATGGCAGATGCCGGTTGCTCTATGCTAGTGGTGTACAAATGTCCCATTATATTC
>JBJEMQ010000058.1:0-3286 GCA_051879755.1 Coprococcus sp.
TAATAGCGTTATGTTCATCTCTTTTTGGTGTTACATTGGTACTTAAGCGCTTTTCGTTTATTGGTGATGGACTGTCTCATGTAGCATTTGGTGCTATGGCTGTTGCAAGTGTTTTGAACCTGACAAATGAAATGTTGCTGGTATTACCAATTACGGTTATCAGTGCAATCTTACTTTTGCGTTCGGGTCAGAATGCTAAAATAAAAGGTGATGCAGCAATTGCCATGATTTCGGTTGGAGCATTGGCATTCGGCTATCTTCTTATGAATATTTTCTCCACATCATCAAATCTGTCCGGAGATGTATGTAGTACATTGTTTGGTTCGACATCCATACTTACATTGACTTCCCGGGAAGTGTGGATTTGTACAATTTTGTCTGTGGTAGTGATTATTATATTTGTTCTATTTTATAATAAGATTTTTGCCGTGACATTTGATGAGAACTTTTCAAAGGCTATCGGAACAAAGACGGAAAATTATAATTTTTTGATTGCTGTAGTAATTGCTGTGGTTATCGTCCTGGCGATGAATCTTGTTGGTTCGCTGCTTATATCAGCACTAATAATTTTTCCGGCACTATCTGCAATGCATTTATTCCGAAGCTTCAAAATGGTAACCATATGCTCTGCAGTGCTTTCTGTAATATGCTCTTTTATAGGTATTATTATATCCATACTGGCAGGTACGCCGGTTGGCTCAACTATTGTAGCTATTGATGTTGCAGCTTTTATAATCTGCTATGTAGCAGGAAGAATTTCAGGAGGTATTCATCGATGATTAGGAAAACAGCTCGTGTACTTATATGTATGATTATGCTTATAGCAATATCAGGATGTGGAGACAACTCTTCGGCGAATAATCGGACTTCAAATAAGCCGACCGGGGTAGAAGATGCTTTACAGGATGGTATTGCAAAGGCAGACAGCAATTCCGATGCTGCCGGGCAGCAAGGTGAAGAGTTAAATCAGAATGAAACTGAATCTGTGACAGAGGATTCTTCTACGGAAGTTCTGGTGACGGAGAATCTATTGGTAGAAGATTCAGAAGCAGAGGATGCTGTATCTGAAACAGATGAATCAGGTACTATAGGTAATACAGAAGGTGTGGATATAGATTTGACATCATTAACAAAGACGATGGTGTATTCTGAGGTATATAATATGATGTATGCACCACAGGATTATATTGGTAAAACAATTAAGATGGAGGGACTTTATAGTGCCTATCATGATGAAACAACAGGAAATGACTATTTTGCCTGTATAATTGAAGATGCTACAGCTTGCTGTTCACAGGGAATTGAGTTTCAGTTAACTGATGATTATGTTTATCCGGATGACTATCCGGAAGAAGGAAGCCGTATTACGGTTATAGGGGTATTTGATACCTATCAGGAAGGTGAGTATAAGTATTGCACTTTACGGAATGCCACACTGGCTGATTAAAATATGTTTATGGGAGAGACTGCCGCCGGCAGCCTCTCTTTTTGACATGATAAAATGCTGCTGTTTCGCAAGCATCCATTTATCACGAATTATTGGTCTGGGTAATCCATAGCTGGTTAATAAGATAGTCATATACTTCAGTGCTTTTCTGACGCCAGTTATCACATATGGTTATGGCAGCTGCTTTAGTTGGTACATTGAATTTCAGGTCAACAAGAGTTTCCTTTCTATCTTTTATAATACACGTTACTGTGTATTCATTTGCATCATTTAATGAATAATCTGAATATATTTCGGACTCGTTTTTCAGATTTATTTTCTGATTGTCAAAATAATCAAGAATATCCTGCTTAATAGTATAAGGGATTCTATTCTCAAAAAGACTGAGGGCTTCCTCTCCCTTATCAGTAATCTTATAATGCGATGAGCTTCGTATGGTGGATACATATACGAATTCGTTTTCAATAAGTTCACTTATAGATTCCTGTAATGTAAAATAGTTGGTATAACCCTTTGTGAGTACAAATTCTGATATTTGGGAATTTGTAAGAGTAAAATCCACTCTGTCCAACATATATAAAACTATTAATTTGTATAGGACAATTGAATCAGTTCCCATGTTTACACCTCATTTGTAAAAAGTAATAATAACATGATATCATTTGGTGAGAATAAAAGCAATTATATTTATGCTGTGCTGCATATTGGAGAAAAGAAGAAAAATTGATAAATAGTATTAATTTGTGATGTGGCAATTATTGTTAAATATGCTGGATTTTTATAGTAAAGTATACAGGAGAGGCTGCCGGTGTGGCAGTCTCTCCTGCGTTGCTTAATAAGCGGATAAAGTAACAATGCTATGCAATATTACTTTTCGCAGGTTGGATTGTCAATCAAAGTAGCTACTGAGAAGCAATGTTCATGTTCCTCTACTCTGCTGGTTACACTTTCTATAAAGTGAACATGATGACCGCAACCGACATCTTTTTCCTTAGAGGTCTTTCCTGAGAAAGTGTGAATATGACCATCGCAGGAATCTGTAGTGAATTTTACTTCGTGGTAGTGATGACCATCATCACATGGTATTGCTTTGCATGATACTGTAGCAAAACGGTGATTGTGTGCTTTCTCACAGCAGCCTGTTATTTTTGTACTGCCGAGAATTTCGTGTACGTGTTGTTCGAATGGACAAGGATGTGTATTTTCCATATGAAGTCCCTCCATATATTTGATTACAGTATATCATATGCAGGACATGCAAAAATGGGATTGAAAATCTGGACAAAAATGTTATTATTTACGTTATGTAATATAGTTAGTGGCGTTGGAATAAAGGATACATCAGAAGTTATGAAGAACAGATATTTTGGCGATAAAGCATTTTATAAGAAAGTTATGACAGTTGTTATACCTATTATGGTACAGAATGGATTTACAAATCTTGTTAACCTGTTAGATAATCTTATGGTGGGTCGTATAGGCACTGACCAGATGTCCGGTGTAGCAATAGTTAATCAGCTTTTATTTGTATTTAGTCTTAGTATATTTGGAGGACTTGCAGGCGCAGGAATATTTGTAGCACAGTTTTTTGGAAATCATGATAATGATGGTATAAAAAATGTTGTCAGAATGAAGCTTATAGTTGGTGGATTTATATTGATGATTGGGGTAGGAATTTTGTAT
The DNA here is from genome assembly GCA_051879755.1 of Coprococcus sp. Lineage (GTDB taxonomy): Bacteria > Bacillota > Clostridia > Lachnospirales > Lachnospiraceae > Coprococcus. The sequence goes on from JBJEMQ010000058.1 coordinate 3,131, forward strand.
TTCCTTCAAAATCCTCTTATAGAAATGTTTCTTCATACAGGCAGCAGTACGGGAAATATAGATGCTACTTTAGAATATGCAAAAGATTATATTGCAGTGATGCTTATAGGTCTTGTTCCATTTGTAATAAGCCAATGCTATACAGGTACACTCAGG
>JBJEMQ010000059.1:0-3280 GCA_051879755.1 Coprococcus sp.
AGACCTGGCATCTGCCTTCTCCGGATTTGTGCTCCATTTATTATATTTTTTGATGGAAGCATCTGCCATAGCCTTTGCTTCTTCAAGTATCTCAGCGGCTTCTTCTCTCGCTTTTGCAAGAATCTCATTTTTCTTTGCTGAAAGTTCTTCGTCTTTAATCTGAGCACGTTCTTTGAGCTGCTTTGCCTCTTCCTTGTATTGTGCTATCTCAGCTTTGTCCCGGTCTATTTCCTTTTTACTGTTTTCAAGGTCAGCAATAAGTGCCTCAAAATCAATAGTATTATTGTCAATGTTTTGTCTGGCTTTTTCAATAATGTAATCAGACAATCCCAGCTTTTTTGATATTGCAAAAGCATTTGATTTACCCGGAATGCCTATCATCAGCTTATAAGTAGGCATCAAAGTTGCCATATCGAACTCGCAGCTGGCATTTTCAATCCCGGGAGTAGTCATGGCAAATGTTTTAAGTTCACTGTAATGAGTGGTTGCCATGCACCTCACCCCCATATCGTTCAGATGAGAGAGTATAGACATGGCAAGTGCTGCACCTTCAACAGGGTCAGTTCCGCCACCCGGCTCATCAAAGAGACATAAGGTATTTTGTGTAACATGCTCCATAATATATACAATATTGCTCATGTGAGAGGAGAAGGTGGAAAGGTTCTGTTCTATACTCTGCTCATCACCTATATCAGCAAATACATCATCAAAAACATTTAGTTTTGAACCATCAAGGGCAGGAATATGAAGTCCTGATTGTCCCATAAGTGTAAATAGTCCAAGCGTTTTAAGTGATACCGTCTTACCGCCTGTATTCGGACCTGTTATGATAAGAAGATTGTAGTCTTCGCCTAATTTTATATCTACAGGAACAACAGTGTGCGGGTCAAGAAGCGGATGACGCCCCTGTTTTATATCAATTATACCGTCTGTATTAAATACGGGCTCACTGCCTTTGTAAGAACGTGCAAATGCTGCTCTTGCAAATATATAGTCAAGTTCTGTCAGTGCACTAAAATTGTAAGAAATATTTGTGAGCTCTGCAGCGGCCTTCGCTGAAAGAGCTGCCAGTACTTTTTCAATCTCAGCAAGCTCCTGATTTTCAAGTTCTTTTAGCTGGTTATTCATATTTACAACAGCAATAGGCTCAATAAAAACTGTAGAGCCGCTGGAAGACTGGTCATGTATCATACCGGGGAAGCTGTTCTTATATTCCTGTTTTACAGGTATGCAGTATCTGCCGTTTCTCATTGTAATCAGGTTATCCTGAAACATAATCTGCTGGTTCTGGTCGCTGATTAATTTCTGGAGCTGATTGTGAAGCTTATCATTTGTAAGCTTGATATTTCTCCGGACAGACTTAAGTCCTGAAGACGCATCATCAGCAATCTCATTTTCTGAAAGAATAGCATGGTGAATGTCATGGCTTAAGTATTCTAACGGAACAAGCTCTGCAAATCTTTCGTGAAGGCTGTCAGAATCGAGAGCTTTTCTGCTTTCCTGGTCAAGACCCTCCGCATCACCATATTTCTTGGCAGTAAGCGCTGTATCAAGAACGCTTGCTATGTCAAGGAGCTCTTTTGTAGTAAGAGAACCCTCTACTTCAAGACGTTTGAGTGACGCGCCAATGTCCTTAAGACCACCAAAAGACAGGTTGCCCTGACGTAATAACCTGTTAAGAGCATCCCGTGTCTCCTGTTGCAAAGCTGTTATTACAGCTATATCACGTCGTGGCTTTAGTTTTTCACATTTTCTCTTAGCCATAGGTGAGGCTGCATAGCCTGTCAGCATTGTTACTATTTTATTATATTCAAGTAGTCGTAATGTTCTTAAATTCATAATTATATCTCTCTTTGTATCTATGATTGAATCCAGTCCATTTTATTATAAACGATATAGCGAAAATTTCAAGAACACCATGAAAGCTCAAAATTGACTTTGGCATAAAATGTGTTATTCTATTTTTAGAATAAAAATAGAATTATCAATTTAATTAATTGCGAAGGCTGGAAAGGAATGTGTTATGAGGTTTATAAATGAGCTTACTGATGGAGAGATGGTGTCAGAGGTATATCTGTGTAAAAATAAAATCGTTGGCAAGACGAAGTCAGGAAAGACATACTATTCACTTATGTTAGTTGATGCGACAGGAAGTATAGATGCAAAGATATGGGATTTGCATAATGGAATTGGTCATTTTGAAACCATGAACTATGTCAAGGTAGATGGTCAGGTTACAGTGTTTAATAATGCACTTCAGCTTAATATAAAGAAAATCCGTGTAGCAGAAGAGGGCGAATATGATACAAGTGATTATATGCCTACAACTAAGAAAAATATAGATGAAATGTATGGCAGGCTTTTAGAGATTATTGAATCAATAGAAAGACCATATTATAAAACATTGCTAAAAAGCTTTTTTGTAGAAGATGAGCAGCTTGTAAAAGAATTTAAGATACATTCGGCCGCAAAAACAGTTCATCATGGATTTGTAGGAGGTCTGCTTGAGCATACACTTGCAGTTACAAGCATGTGTGATTACTATACTACATATTATCCGGTACTTAACCGCGATTTGCTTCTTTCGGCAGCCATGCTTCATGATATAGGAAAGGTATATGAGCTGTCTTCATTTCCAGAGAATGAATATACGGATGCAGGTCAGCTGTTAGGACATATTGTGATGGGAACTATGATGATAAGGGATAAGATAAAGAATATTCCTGAGTTTCCGGCAAAAGAGGCAAATGAACTGGAGCATTGCATATTGTCACATCATGGAGAACTGGAATATGGTTCACCTAAGAAACCTTCATTAATTGAAGCACTTGCATTATCATTTGCAGATAATACAGATGCAAAACTCCAGACCTTTATGGAGGCAATGGCAGTCAAAGATGATTCGGGCTGGCTTGGCTTTAACAAAATGCTGGAAACGAATATCAGAAAAACAACAAAGTAGGGAAAATATGGAGCTTGTAAAAAATAACGACTATGAGATTAAAATAGAAGATATGGGAAATGATGGTGAAGGTATAGGCCATATAGATGGAATGACAGTATTTGTTAAGGATACCGTTATGGAGGACGTAGCCTTAATTAAGATAATAAAGCTTAAGAAAAATATTGTCTACGGACGTCTTGTGAAACTTATAAAGCCATCGCCATACAGAGTGTTGCCGGCATGCAGCAAAGCGAGACAATGCGGGGGCTGTTCAATGCAGCATATAAATTATGAAAAACAGCTTTCATATAAATGGAATAAGATTGCAAACTGTTT
>JBJEMQ010000060.1:0-14656 GCA_051879755.1 Coprococcus sp.
TTCTTTGTGTTTGGCGGCGCATATTCAATTGATAGGTCTTATCGTGACTTAGGATTTACCTGGTTTAACGAGGAACTTCCTTCTAAAGAGGAATATGAAGAAGCATGGAAAAATCTACAGGCATATGATTATGAAGTAGATTATATTATTACGCATACCGGTCCTTATGAGGTCATTACAGAACTAGGATATGAATGTCATGACGAAGCACTTGAGCAGTTAAAATTCTTTCAAGAAATAGCAGATAGAGTGAACTTCCAGGATTGGTATTTTGGACATTTCCATGAGGATGTAGATGCAGAAAACTTTCACTGTAGAATTGATGAAGTCACACAAATCGAATAGATACCTTTTATCTAGAAAAATATAAATAATATGGCGAGAATCATATCACAATTATGATAACTCCGATTTTTCAAATTATTTCTATATTTCTTATGACAGCATGCAGGGAAAAAATATTTTTATCCGCATGTCATCTTATTATCTTATTATCCCAAGATGTTAATTTACAAGAATTTCGCATTGCTCTTACAAAATTGAGATAACAAAATTTACAAGGAATAAGTATTCTATTATCCGAGGTGAAATTAATGCAAATTGAATTAAAAAATATTAGCAAGTCCTATAATAATAGTTTTTCAATACATAATCTGGATATGTCCATAGAAACAAAACAATTTACAACTTTTTTGGGCCCATCCGGTTGTGGAAAAACAACTATATTGAGAATGATAGCAGGTCTGGAAAAACCAGATGAAGGGGAAATATGGTTTGATGATAAATGTGTTTTTTCATCAGATAGAAACCTGGTAGTACCAGCGGAGGAAAGAAATTTGGGGTTTGTTTTCCAAGATTTTGCACTTTGGCCCCATATGAAAGTGTATGAGAATGTGGCATTTCCGTTGCGTGCGAGAAAACAGAATAATGATATAGATAAGAAAGTGATGGAAGCTTTAAGGGCAGTACATCTGGAAGGATTAGAGAATCGTTATCCGGGGCAGTTGTCTGGAGGACAACAGCAAAGAGTGGCATTTGCAAGAGCAATTGTCGGAACTCCGCAATGTATTTTGTTTGATGAGCCACTTTCTGCATTAGATGCAATTTTGCGTGAAGAAATGCGTATGGAAATTAAGCGGCTAACAACAGAAATGGGAATTACTTCTATTTTTGTTACGCATGACCAGATTGAAGCAATGAGTATGAGTGATAATATTATTGTAATGAATCATGGGAGTGTTGAGCAGTCGGGTACTCCTGAAACAATTTATAATCGTCCAAAGACAAAGTTTGTTGCGAATTTTATTGGAAAATCAAATTGGATTGATGAGAAGAAAATGTTTCGCCCTGAATCTGCCAGTCTTGAGCCATCAGAAGAAAGCTATACATTTGACACAAAAGTTGAGAGCCAGCAGTTCCTTGGAAATATGTATGAAATACATTTAAATATGAATAAAAATCATTGGATTATTCAGTCTCCAATCAGGCAGAATTTATTGAAACTGCCTGTTTATGTAAAAAAAGAAAAGATTCTAGAATTTTAAACAAAGGCTGGAGAGCCGGAAAGAGGAAAAAATGAAAAAGAAATTGCTTAGTGCATTGTTAATTGCTGCATGTTCTATTAGTATGGTTGCATGCGGTAACAGTGACAAAACAACAGAGGAAAAAAATTCAACAACAGAAGCCAACAATTCAACAACAGAAGCCAAACAGGAAGAAACACAAACAGCTTCGGATGCTGAGAAAGAAAATTCAGAGGAAGTAAGTACTGTGGAGGAGAAAGTAGAACTATCCGGAAAAGTGGTAGTTTATATGCCGAGTCCATCAGGATTAAATGAAAAGTATATAGCAGGATTTGAGGAAAAAACAGGTGTAGAGGTAGAATTGTTTGAAGGTACCACGGGAGAGATTCTTGCAAGATTAGAAGCTGAAAAAGATAATCCGGTAGCTGATGTGGTTGTGCTGGCATCATGGTCAGATGGTTTATCATTGAAAGCACAGGGAGGACTTATGAGCTATCCTGATGCAGAAAATGCAGATAAATTGTATGAGGGCTGGAAGGACGAAGATAATACTCTTTTTGGAACCAGTGCATCAGCAGTTGGTGTAATTTATAATACTACGTTGGTAGAGAGTCTTGATGCGGACTGGTCAGAACTGGCTTCGGAAGAATATAAAGATATGCTTGCCATTGCAGATCCTGAAAAATCTGGTTCGTGTAAGGATTTCCTTGCAGGATATATGTATTCAACAGAGGAGGACTGGAGTGCATTTGAAGGAATGGCAGCAAATGGAATGACAGTTCCGGGAGCAAATAAGGCAGCATTGGAGTCAGTAACAACCGGTGAAAAAGCAATTCTTGTAGCAGGAGTAGATTACAATGCATATTCCAGTATAGCGAAAGGGGAACCATTGGCAATTTATTATCCAAAATCAGGTACGGTAATTAATCCAAGACCGGCAATGATTCTAGATACAAGTCAGAATGTAGAAAATGCAAAAGCATTTATTGATTATTTAATGAGTGATGAGGCACAGCAATTGGTAGCCGATGCATATTTGCTTCCGGGAAGAAGTGATATTACCTGTAATAATCGTACAAATGTTGGCGATATACCAACACTTAACACAGATTGGAACTGGATGATGGAGCATGCGGATGATATTGCTGTAAAGTTAAATGAACTTTGTAAATAAATACATACGGAAAGAGTGTTAGAGAATGAAAGAAAAGTTAGGTAAAAATTTTGTTTATATTGTTATTACATTAATCCTGGCATTTCTAATTGTAGTTCCGATACTGACTGTATTTGCAGAGGCGGTCGTGGTAGATGACCGCCTTGATTTTTCAAATGCTATAACAGTAATATGTAAGAGCGAAAATGTGGTGACAATATTAAATTCCCTGATACTTGGCATATTAGTTGTTTTGGTATCGACTATAATTGCAACACCATTAGCATTTATTCTGGTCAGAACGAAATATGCACATAAAAAGTGGCTTGATATCATATTAATGATTCCATTTATGACCCCTCCTTACATTTCGTCCATGGGATGGATACTGTTTATGCAGAAAAGAGGACTATTTCAACAGATGTTCCCTGCAACCGGAAATCTATCAGAATGCTTCTTTTCTCTGGGTGGTTTAACACTTGCGATGAGTCTGCATGTATTTCCTTTTATGACTACAATCTTAAAAAACGCCTTATTAAATCTGAATGGAAATTTGGAAGAGAGTGCAGCAGTCTTTGGAGGTGGATTTTGGTATAGATTAAAGAAAATTACCATGCCATTATTGACAGGAAATTATGCCATCGGAATGCTTCTTGTGTTTGTAAAAACACTTTCTGAATACGGTACACCGGCGACATTGGGAAAGCGCATAGGATTTTATGTATTTACAACAGATATTCACAGGTATGCAACTACAGCACCTATTGATTTTGGAAAAGCATCCAGTCTTTCCAGTGTCCTTGTAGGTATTTGTATGATTATGTGGTTGCTTCAGAATTATATTACATCTAAACATACCTACAATCTGGTGGGAGGAAAAGGAAGAAAAAAGGAAGCAATTTCTGAAAGCCGGCTTGTGAACGGAATTAGTCTGATATACATTTGTGTTATCATTATATTGTCAATAGGAATTCCGTATTTTTCTGTAATTGTAACATCACTGATTAAGTTGCGTGGATATGGATTATCAGCAGGAAATTTTACCTTTGCACATTATATGGAACTTTTTATAGATAATTCAAAAGGAATAAGGGCGATTTTGACAAGTCTTGGACTTGCGGCATCTGCAGCTACAATTGCCAGCATAATTGGAACATACATTGTAGTTGTTATTCAAAAAAACAAGCGTTGGAAAAAAATCATAGAAGGGGAGAGTCTTCTGCCGGAGATGATACCAAACATTGTTCTGGTAATAGGATTGATGCTTTTGTGGAATAAGATATATAAAGCAATTCCGCTATACAATACATTAGGTTTTATGGTGCTGGTTTATGTAGTAATGTTTTTGCCATATTCTGTTCAATATGTTTCATCTTCAATTATGCAGGTTGGTAGTAATCTGCAGGCGGCCGGACAGGTGTGTGGTGGAAGGAAAATTTATATATTTCGTAAAATAACATTACCTCTCGTAATGAAAGGCGTTATGAGTGGATGGATGATGATATTTATTATTTCATTCCGTGAGTTAATTGCATCAAGTCTGATTGCTCCGCCAAATGTATTGACGGTTTCTACTTTTATTGTAAGAGAATTTGAGCAGGGAAGTGTTTCTGTAGGAATGGCTATGGCAGTGATATGTGTATTGCTAACAACTACAGCATTGATTTTATTAAATCAGTTTACAGGGAAGGAAAAGCAAGACTAGTGAAAAGTATTAGGAGATTGAGATGAGTTATCCAAGTATTGAACAGGCAAAAAAAATAATAGAAGAATGTTATATAGAAAATGCAAGATCTGGGATAAGACATGGAGAATATACAGCCGAAGCTGCTAAACAAATTGCTTTTCTATGTGGAATGGATGCAGATAAATCTTATGTTATGGGATTATTACATGATATTGGAAGGAATTATACGGATGGTCAGTTTCGTCATATGACAGTAGGATATGAAGTTATGTTAGAAAAAGGATATGATGAAGTGGCCAGAATTTGCTTGACACATTCATTTCCTGTTCAGAATATCTATTCATATGTAGGAAAAGTGGATGTTGATTTTAAAGAGCAAAAGAAATATCAGGATATTCTGAAAAATATTGTTTATGATGATTATGATAAACTTATTCAATTATGTGATTCAATTTCTACAAATCAGGGATTTGTATTACCGGAGCAGAGGTTTATTGGACTGGCATTTAAATATGGAATGAATGATTTTACAATTGAAAGATGGAATGCTGTTTTACAATTAAAAGAATATTTTGGAAATAGAATTGGGCAGGATGTTAATAAATATATAAAAAATAGATTTGGAGAAGAATGTCTTTATTAATATTAGGATGTGGGTGTCAGAAGTACACCCTGACAGCACTTTGGTGTAAACGTTTCATAGACAGTACCTCCCCAAGACATTAAAAAAATGAGATAATCCCCCTCAGTGAGTTGGGAAATCAGAGCGAAAAATCCAATTATTTGGGAGATGGATTATAGACAAATTTGAGAGCTAAGCTACAAAGGATTGAAGCCTGTATTGCACAGGACTCAGTCCTTTTAGGTTACTCTTTATTCGCTTGTTGATAATGTGTTGGATAAAACATGACGAAAGTCATGTTTAAAATAGTTCTTTTTTCACTACTACCTCTTTATAGGAATTGTTATGATGTCAGTGTAGTAAGAAATAGCCAACGAAGGAGAGCGTAATGGGAGATATTATCTTAAAGACAACAGATTTGACGAAGAAATACAACAATAAGGCAGTTGTTGATAACTTAAATATTGAAATTCATAAAGGTGAAATTTTCGGATTATTAGGACCAAACGGTGCGGGAAAAAGTACCACTATGAATATGATTTGTTCGATTGTACGTCCTACAGCAGGCGAGATTGAATTGTTGGGCAAGAATCCTTGGAAACAGAAAAAAGAAGTAATTCATAAAATCGGTTATATTCCGCAGGAACTTGCTATTCATGGGAATCTAAAGGCATGGGAGAATGTAGAATTATTTACTTCTCTATACGGAATAAAAGGTCAGGCGTTGAAAAAGTCTGTCGATGATTCTTTGGAATATGTAGGCTTGTTGGAGCGTAAGCAGGAATTTGCCAAGAATTTTTCAGGGGGCATGAAGAGAAGATTAAACATAGCCTGTGCACTTGGTCATAATCCGGAACTTTTGATATTTGATGAGCCTACTGTAGGTATTGACCCTCAGTCCAGAAATTTCATATTAGATAAAATTAAAGAGTCAAATGCTAAAGGTACTACAGTTATCTATACAAGTCATTATATGGAGGAAGTAGAAGCAATCTGCACCAGAATTGCAATTATGGATAATGGGAAAATTATTGCTTGTGGAACCAGTCAGGAGTTGAAAAAACTCGTTAATGGCGGCGATGAAAATATTACATTGGAAGAAGTATTTTTGACACTTACAGGTAAAAAACTGAGAGATTATGCGGAATAGTGAGGGATAGAGATGATTCGATATTTGATAAAAAACAATTTTAAACTCATGTTTCGTAATACATGGAGTGTTGCGGTTATGTTGTTGGGACCTATATTGGTTATAGCTACATTGTCCAGTGCATTTTCAGAGTTAATGAAGTCTTACGAAGGTGTAGATGAATTTGCAGTAGGATACAGAATACAGGAATCAGATGATGAAATGATTGAAGCAATGAAAAGTGTCGGAGAGGAAGCAGGAATTCTTTTTTATGAATACCGGGAGGGTGAAATAAAAGATGTTATGGAGAAGAATGAGCTTGCGGGGTTTGTGGAGTTTTCAAAGGATAGCTTCATAATATATAAGAGTGCAGATTATGAGGTGGAAGGTATTACCTTAGAGTACTTTATGAATAAAGTGATGAATACAGGTATAAATGCTTCATTGCAGTTGCAGGAACAGCCGGATATAGTACTGCCTGTGGAACAATTGGAATATATGCCTGCAATTGATTCGGTAGACTATTATGGAATTATTTACATTGTTTATTTTTGCTGGTGTGGAATGATATGTGCCACAGGTGTTCTTAGCAATGAAAAGAAGTATGGGATTGCACGAAGATTTCAGGTTTCTAATATATCTGAATCACAAAATTTCTTTGGAAAGTTTATTCCTATTGTTCTGACTGTGTCAGGTGGAATGGCAATTGCGACAGCTATTACAGTACTACTTTTTGATATACACTGGGGAAATCCGGTTTTATCGATGCTTGTTGTTTTAATGATGATATTAGCAGGAACTGCTTTGAGTATGATGTTTTATAATATTTCAGGTAATCTGGTGATTACTATTATTTTACAATTTACAATAGTATGGTTCATGGGATTCTTCGGTGGGAGTTTTGAAACATATATGTTTTCGAGTACATCAGATACGTTGAAGCATTTGTCGCCTATTTACCATGGTAATCGTGCATTGGTAGAACTTTCTTGTATGGGTAAGAGTGGTTATGTAGCAAGTGCAATGATATATTCCTTATCAATTACTGTGATTTGCTCAATAATTGCTATATTGGCAGGATATATCAGAAAGAGAGGTAAAGCATGATTGCATTAGTGAAGATGAGTCTTAAATTGTTACTACGAAACAAAGGATTTTTATTTTTCCTAATAGTGACCCCAATATTATCGACAGTTATATTGAGCATAAAGACGGATCATACCGTATATAGTGATGCTTCAGATAAAGAGGTTATTCTTGAATTAAAAGATTACACAGAAAAAGCTGTTTATGTGGGAAATACATCGGCATGCATCATAAAAGTATATGATGCTTCAAATTCCGAATTGTCTGAATATGTATTAAAACAAATTGCCGGAATAGGTATGTTCTCTGTTTGTCGTATGGATGTAAGTGGGTTGACAGAGGAGGAAATTGATGAAACTGCTAAAAGTGATGCATTTGATGATAGAGCCGGAATGTTACTTTATCTGAAAGAAGACTTTGATGAAGCAGTATTAGCCGGAAATTGGGAACAGGGGATAAAACTATATGAAGTATCAGAGGATGAGCGAAAGGAAATTTTTGTAACAGAGCTTACAGATTTGCTTGGCAGAATAAAACAGGTTCAAAGTATTGCAGGCGATGATGTAACTGTGATGCTAGAGATGCTTACAGGGATAGAAGATAAGTTGCCGGAAAAGGAAGTTGTAAATTTTGCTGGAAAAGAAGCGGTCGAATTAACAGAAAAGCAGATAAACCAGAAGACGCAAATTGGTTATGCTTTTGCATTTATTACATTGGGATTTTTATTCTGTGGAGTATGCGTAGCACATTCGGTGATTGAAGAGCAGAATAATAAAGTATTTACACGAGTCCTGTTAACTAAGTTAAGCGGTAGAGATTATTTTATATCCAAATTTGTGGTAGCATTTGTAATCAGTTTGATACAGACTTTTATTCTTGCGGTTTGTCTGGTATTTATTCCAGGATTAGATGTAGGAATGAGCATTATGAACTTCATTTTGATAATCTTTTTGCTCGGATTGATATTTAGTACCTTAAGTCTTTTACTTGGAGTGGTTCTTGGAGATGTTATGAGTTCCAATTATGCAGTGTTTTCTATTTGGAGTATATCAGCACTGCTGGCCGGTTTGTACTTCCCTTTAGATGATACAACAAAGGCTTTGAAAACACTTTCTTATCTTATGCCGCAAAAATGGTTTATGGATGCATCAGAATTATTATTAACAGGGGACAAAAGTGCCTATTCTATGGTATTATGTGTAACAGTAGCTTACCTAATTGTCATTATTAGTGTGGGTGGCGTAGGGCTTAAAATCAAGAGATACGAATAGAAAGGACAGGCATATGGAAGAACGATTCCGGGAACACTATTTTGTCCTGCTTCGAATTGCATTATTGCTGGTACTGGAAGTATATATTATATTATCGCAGTCAGTATTGACAGGGGCATCTGCATGGATGCTCCTGATTCTTGCGTTATTCATAGGAGTGGTAGTTGGAAAGGAATTGGTAGAACGACGGAATCAGATAATCTGTCTGGTAATGGCGGGAGTTGTGTGGTTTATTGCACTTTTTGCGGTAGGGACAACCTTTATATTATTAGGTGTTTACCTGTGTTATGAAGTATTGACATATTTCAAACCACGCATGTTTTGGTATTTGCTTCCGTTGGGGATTGCTTTTGTACCTAGTGCGATAGGTAATTCTGTACAGTTGATGATAGCTGCTTTAATAGGACTTATTTATTGTCAGCATGATTTTGTGGTGGAGTCCTATCGTAAACAGACAAAAGAAGATACGATTACAGAGCAGAAACTAAAGCATAACATGAACCGCCGGGAGCTTGAAATGCAGGAAGAGGTACGTAAGAGTTTTTTGATGGCGGAGAACCAAATGTTGGAAGAGAGAGCAGAGCTTTCCCAGACTTTACATGATAAGCTGGGGCATAATATAAATGGTTCAGTATATCAGCTGGAGGCAGTTAAAGTTTTAATGGAAAAAGAACCGGAAGTGTCTAAGCAAATGGTGCAGGCGGTAATTGATCAACTGCGTAGCGGAATGGATGAGATTCGTGTAATTTTAAGAAAAGAGCGTCCTAAAAAATATAAACTTTCTATATTACAATTGGAAAAACTGTGCGAAGATTGCAGAACAAGAGGCGTAGAGGCAGAATTGATAACGGAGGGCGAATTAAAGGATATTCCGGAAAAGTATTTGGAAGTCATTTTGGATAATGCTTATGAGGCCGTATCCAATTCTATGAAATATGCAAAGTGTAGCAGAATAAAAATCAGCATACATGTATTGAATAAAATGATACGTTGTAGCATAGCTGACAATGGTATCGGCTGTAAAGAAATCATTGATGGAATGGGGATTTCAGGAATGAGAAAAAGAATTAGAGAAATGAATGGTATTTTGGATTTTGAAACAGAGGCAGGATTTACAATCAATATGTTGTTGCCACTATAGAAAGGTGTGACTGTATGGATAAGATAAAAGTGATTATTGCGGATGATAGTGACTTTGTAAGAGATGGGATGCGAATTATACTGGAAGTGGATGAAGATTTTGAAGTGATTGGCTGTGCAAGAAATGGTCGGGAGGCAATCGAAATTGCCAAAGAAAGCGCACCGGATATTTTTCTTATGGATATACAGATGCCTGAAATGGATGGAATCGAAGCTACTAAGTATATTGTAGAAAACAATTTAGGAAAAGTTTTGATTCTTACCACTTTCGATGATGACGAGCTGGTACAGAATGCCTTAAGAAACGGTGCTAAAGGTTATCTGATTAAGAATCATACACCGGAACATTTAAAACAGATGATAAAATCTGTATATAATGGCACAGGCGTTATGGAAGATGCTATATTAGAAAATCTGGCAAAAAATACGGATATTAAAGCAAGCGGATTTTGTGAAGAAGGCTATACTGCACGTGAGATGGATATTATTAAAGCTGTAGCAGATGGGCTGTCAAATAAAGAGATTGCGAATAAGCTTTTTATCACAGAAGGTACAGTGAAGAATTATATTACTTCTATTCTGGCAAAAGAGAACTTATCGCATCGTACAGCGTTGGCGGTATATTATCTGACTGGGAAGAAACAAGGATGATAGGTGTTGAAATACAAATTTTGTTGCCGCAGTATCGGATAATAGGAGATGATATAATAATTTTACTATTGTCCTAAATGTGAGATTATTAAAGATTCAGGTAGTATGCCTGAAAGTGAAGGGATGGATAGTGTGTTTGAAAAATTGTGTCAATTAAAAGAAGGACACTACAAATAGGTTTAAGAGGCTCTTTTGTGCAAAATAAATAAGAAAGTAGAGAGATTAAATTAGATGTCTATTTACAGAAGTGAAAAGGGAAAAGAAGAAATATTACTGTTGTATAATCAACAACTAAAGCGCCTGTCAACTCCATATTCTGACAGGTGGGTCTCTACGTCGTTTGGTAATACACATCTTATTGAAACAGGAAATCTGGAAGGATTGCCTTTGCTTGTATTTCATGGAGGAAATGCAACAACTGCATATAATTTGTTGGCGTGTGATTTTTTGATGGAAGATTTTCATGTATACGCTGTTGATACAATTGGACATCCGGGAAAGAGTGCAGAAGTAAGTTTGTCTCCACATAATTATGATTATGGTAAGTGGGCTAGTGAAGTAATATCAGCTATAGGATATGAAAGCATTTGCTGTTTTGGTGGCTCGTTTGGTGCTGGAATAATTGCTAAAACAATGTGTGTTGCACCTAAAAAAGTGAAATGTGCAGTATTGTATGTGCCAGCAGGTATTAAAAATGCACCGGCAATGAATAGCATGAGTATGATGTTTCCGATGATTATGTACTGGATTACGCATAAAGACAAATGGCTTAAAAAGTGCATGCTTCCAATGGCTGTAACAGAAGAAAATATTACAAATGACATTTATGATACTGCGAAATTAAGCATTGATTATGCTAAAGTAAAGACGGGGATGCCTAGTAATGTTGCCGGCAAACTTATGAGGCAATGTAAAGCTCCTACATTGGTTATGGCTGCAGAGAAGGATTGTCTTTTTCCGGCTAAGGGCGTGCTGCCAAGAGCAAAAGAGATTATTGAAAATGTTTCTACCTATTTACTGGAGGGGAGAGGACATATGAATAGCTTGGCGGAAGATGAGAAACAAATGATTATTGAGTTTTTAATGAGAGGGTATGATGAAGAAAATATATAGTTATGAACCATGGTTTTTCATATTTTTTGGTTTGTTTCATTTACATAGAATTTGAGGACTTGTAGATAGGGACGCCTATGCTACGTTTTGGATAAATGTTATGGAACGAAAGGGGATATGTTACTTTGGGCTTATGGGTATATTAACGGTACTTTGCGTGCTTGGAATTATTACTTTCTTTAAGAATTTGCGTTACAATTATTGGTGGAGATGGATATATCTGTGTGGTGGCGGATATTTGCTATTGCAACTGGATTGGAGTTTTGGCATGATTTGATCCTTGCGATGTTTGATGTGACAGCATGGTATTGGAATCTGCTTTGGGGCGGATTTATTGCTATGGGTGGTGTGGTATTTGTGTTAGGATGTGTATTATTAAAATTGTTAAAAAAGAACGCTATGTGAGGTAGATTGTCATGATAGATTTTTTGAATTGGTTAATAGAACCAGCTAACAGAAATACAAATATTTTTACTTTGTTGACAGTTGTTTTGTCAGGTTTGATATCTTGGTTTATTTCAGCAAAATATTTTACTAAGGGGAATAGAGAAAATTTAAGGGTTTCTTTGTTGTATCCCATGAAACAAATTATAGAGGAATCGTATTCATGGAAAAACTACCAGAAACTTGTTTGTATCTCAAAAGAGTATTCGGTGAGGTATTTAAAAAAGAGCGAGGTGGAAATAGTAAGTAAACTGCTTGATTCATATAAAGAAGTATGCAGGTATGATTATGATTTTGTATGTGCAGATAGTTTGTTTTCGTATTTTAAGAAAAAGTTAGAGGAGAATAAAATAGTTTTGAAAAACGAACCTATTTATGTTGATGGTGAACTAGTGGATGTAGATTTCCCGGCTGATTTGTTATATATGACTGATGACTTGGCAAGAATTATTAATATTCATCCACCGCAATATGAAACTGAAGCATGTTGTGAAAAGGTTGTAATGATTTTCAATTCATATTGCAAAATGTGTTATGAGCATGAACCAATAGTCTATTTTGATGATAAGTCTTTTCAAGAAGTAATAAATGAGTCTGATGTAAGTAAAGCATGGGATGAAAAATTTGAAAAAATAGAGAATGCCAAAAATGATTTTTTGAGTATGGATGTATTGAAATAAATAGTGAAACCATAAATTTTTGCTCAAAAGGTGCGTTTTAGATGAAAAAATCTACATATATTAGATTGCTTATGTTATAATAAAAAATGGTTGAGTAGGGATGTTCTCACTATGTATAAGAGAGTTTTAAAGGACATATATTTTTGTAAATTTGAGATACAGATAATAACACATTTGTATTAGGAGGCAAGTATGGCAACAGCAGAACAGTTAAAGGCTTTGATAAGGGCACATTTTGATGATGATAGTGAAAAATTTAAGACGGTGGCACTTCAGATTGCAGCTCATGAAGCTAAAGTTGGTCATACGAGCTGTGCAAGAGAGATTAAGAGCTTGGTTCAGAATGTCAAGAATTCTAAGAAAAAGGTAATGCCATTTGCCAAGAAGTTAGATACTTTAGAGCAGAGGGATAATTATGCTGATATGCTTGATATTGTATTAAGTGAGACGCTTGAAAGTAAAGTAACACGTATAATTAATGAATTCCGTAAAAAGGAAGTTTTAAGGAAGAATGGCTTAAAAAATCGAAGTAAAATTCTTCTGACTGGTGAACCAGGAACTGGAAAAACAATGACTGCATCAGTTATTGCTAACGAAGTTAATTTACCATTATATGTAATTCAGATAGACAAATTGGTAACAAAATATATGGGGGAGACTAGTGTTAAGCTAAGACAAGTCTTTGATCATATTGAGGATTATCCAGGAGTGTATTTATTTGATGAATTTGATGCAATAGGTTCTGATAGAAGTATGGATAATGATGTTGGAGAGATGAGACGTATCTTAAATTCGTTTCTTCAATATTTGGAAAATGAGGATTCCTTTAGTTTAATTATTGCAGCAACAAATAATCCAGGGATATTAGATAAAGCGTTGTTCAGACGTTTCGATGATGTTTTAGAGTATTCTTTGCCTGATGAGAATCAGATACTTAGAATTATGAAGAATAAGTTGGAAGGATACTCAGGAAAGGATGTTTATGAACAGGACGTAATGGAAGTAGCACTTGGTTTAAGTCATTCTGATATCGCTAAAGCATGCGAAGAAGCATTGAAGTATTCAATTATGGATGAAACTACTATTGATAAAAAAATCATGATAGGAGTGTTACAGAACAGAAGAGAGTTGTATCGCTTTAAGGAGGCTTAAAGATAAATGGAAAGAAGTCTGCAAAATATTTTGCTTGAAGAGAAAGGTGAAAGTCTAACATACATACCGATAAATGGTGGTGGAGGAGAACCAAATTTTCCCACCAGAGCAAGCAGAAAAGGGCATGCATCCTATCTGCAGAAACAATTAGAAAGTGCTTGGAATAGTGCGTTAGATGAAACAAAAAGTGTAGTGGCTACTTCTATTCGTGATGGTGTATATCTTCAGATAGAAGGTAAGGAAGGTTATGACTTAGTTACTAAGAGCCTAGAAGATACGAGGCAACATGTTCGTCTTTTAAATGTAAGTGAGGAAAATGGAGTAACAAAAGCCACTGTATATGTTCCTACTAAAAAGCAAGACTTCTTTTTAAAAAAAATAAATAAGTATGCGGAGACGCAGAGTGGTTCAGATGTAGTAACTACAATAGAAAAAATAAATACGGCTATGATTGAATCTTTATGGGTAGGAAAGAAGGAATCCATGCCGGATGAAACAAGTATTTGGTGTGAGGTATGGCTTCGTTATGAAATGAATGAACAGCCGAAAGCAATTGTAGATACTTTTTGGACACTGTGTTCTGATTTGAAAATTGAATATAAGGAAAAAATAATTACATTCCCAGAACGTATCATTGTATTAATTAAAGCTAATTTAGAAAATTTGAAACAGCTCATGTTGGCAAGTGGAAATTTGGCAGAAATAAGAAAGATGATTACGCCAGTAAGTTTTTATACAGATATGACGACATGGGAGCAAAAAGAATGGGTTGCTGAACTAGAAAAGCGTCTTGATGTATCAAAGAGTAGTAATACATCAGTTTGCTTATTAGATACAGGTGTAAATAATGCACATCCGCTTTTGAAAGCTGTATTAAAGGATACGGATATGCATACTGTAGATGTGTCTAGAGGTGTTGATGATAGAAGAGGTCATGGGACTGAAATGGCAGGTATCGCTACATATTTTGATTTGCAAGAAAAGTTAGAGAGTATGTCTGTTGTT
>JBJEMQ010000061.1:0-3270 GCA_051879755.1 Coprococcus sp.
TGACAGGTCTTACAGAGATTTCAGATGTAGTGGCATATGATGTTATAGATGGTGAAAGAGTACCCTGCGACGGACATTTGTATTTTCAGGGATATGATGTGGAAGATTTGGAACGGGGCTTTCATGGCAGTAAGTTCGGATTTGAGGAGACTATATATCTATTGATGTTTGGTAAACTGCCAAACAAGAAGCAGTTTGAAGAATTTGTAGAGCTTCTTGAGACATTTAGGGAGCTGCCAAGAAAATTCACAAGAGATGTTATACTTAAAGCGCCAAGCAAGAATATGATGAATGTTTTACAGAGGTGTGTACTGACGCTTTACTCATATGATGATAATCCTGATGATATTAGCATTGAAAATGTATTAAGACAGAGCATGGAGCTGATAGCACAGTTTCCGCTTATTGCTGCATATGGTTATCAGGGATACAAACATTATTTTCATGATAAAAGCCTTGTCATTCATAATCCTAAGAAGGGGCTTTCTACAGCAGAGAATTTTCTGAGACTTATCAGAGCGGATAAGAAATATACTGAGCTTGAGGCACAGGTACTTGATATATGTCTTGTGATACATGCAGAGCATGGTGGCGGAAATAATTCGACTTTTACAACACATGTTATTTCTTCAACGGGAACGGATACATATTCAACTGTGGCAGGCTCGCTTGGTTCACTTAAAGGACCAAAGCATGGTGGTGCAAATCTTAAGGTTCAGCAGATGTTTGATGATTTAAAAGAGCATGTTAAGGACTGGTCTGATGAAGCGGCGCTTAGAGAATATCTTGAGAGTCTGCTTAATAAAGAAGGTTTTGACCATTCCGGTCTTATATACGGTATGGGACATGCTGTTTATACGAATTCTGACCCAAGGGCAAGGATACTTAAGGGTTATGCCGAAAGACTGGCAGAAGAGAAGGGAAAACAGAAAGAATTTCAGTTATATGCTACTGTGGAGCGTATAGCTGCTGAACTGCTTGCAGGAAGACGTAACCGTAGTAAGACTATATCGGCAAATGTTGATTTTTATAGTGGATTTGTATATAGTATGCTCGGTATTCCTATTGAATTATTTACACCAATATTTGCTATTGCAAGAATAGCAGGCTGGTGTGCTCATAGAATAGAGGAACTGGTAAATGCCGGTAAGATTATAAGACCTGCATATAAATATGTGGGAACGCACAGAGAATACCTTCCTATGGAGGAAAGATAGGCAGAATTTATTTCTGCCATCTTCCTGATGCACCACATGGAAGTATAAGACCTGATTCTGTACATGGTAGTCCTATTTCATCTGATATAACATTTCCACCAAATCGTGATTTTATTTCCGTTGAGATCATATAAGTAAGTACTGCAGGCTGCAGACCTGTTGTGTATGAATTTACAAGGAAGAAAAGCGGGTCATCACAAAGCAGTTCACTGCATAATCTGATGAATGGATGTATTTTTTCCTCTATTTTCCATATTTCTCCCTTTGGACCTCTGCCATAGGATGGAGGGTCCATTATAATTGCATCGTATTTGTTTCCACGTCTTATTTCACGTTCTACAAATTTAACACAATCATCTACAATCCATCTTATAGGTGCATCACCCAGACCTGATGATACGGCATTTTCCTTTGCCCATGTAACCATACCCTTCGAGGCATCAACATGTGTTACGGAAGCTCCGGCTTGTGCAGCGGCACAGGTAGCACCACCCGTATATGCAAACAGGTTAAGAATTTTCGGATTCTTTTTATTAGAATTCTTAATAAGTCCGGTAAACCAGTCCCAGTTAGCAGCCTGTTCAGGAAAAAGTCCTGTATGCTTGAAACTGAACGGCTTAAGATTAAATGTTAGGGATTTATAATTAATGGACCACTGCTGTGGCAGATTAAAGAATTCCCATTCACCGCCGCCTTTGGTGCTGCGGTGGTAATGGCCATTTAATTTATTCCAGTTCTTATTTACTTTAGGGGTACTCCATATCACCTGTGGGTCAGGACGGAGCAATATATATTTGCCCCAGCGCTCCAGCTTTTCGCCTTCAGAGCAATCTATTATTTCGTAATCATTCCAGCCATCTGCAATCCACATAATCTTATTTAAAACTCCTTGTTATTGATGATATCTATTTTCAGGTTCTACATTCATAGCCTGCAGTTCATTATACATAGCGTCAGCATTGATATCAATGCCTGATTCAATAGTCTGTGTCATCTGAATCAGACGTGCATCATATTCTTTAAGATGCGATATTACATTGTAGCAATACTGCTGAGTCTGTCTGGCCGGTTGAATATGGAATCTTTCGGCATATGATTCAAGACCGCCGTGCGTATGTATAATATATTTAATTATATTTTTTATTTCTATGCCTACTAAAGCCACAAAAGCAATAATACAAAAAATGTGTGCCACAAAGCCGAATAAAAAGGCATAGCCGGAAAGACAATAAAGGATAATAACTAAAACCATTGATGCTAATGTTACCAGAATACTTGAACCTGCCAGTTTAATATTTCTTTCCATGGCGGTTATTGTGCCTTGAAAGTCAGTTATATGATATTCTATTCTCTGGCGTTTGTAATTGATTATATTAAGTAATTCTTTGGAGTTGTTATGATTTCCGGAATCTTTAGCCGATGAATCAGTTTGTTCTGAAGATAGAGGAAAAGAATCATCTTTCAGACTAAAACCTGTATTTGTGAGTTCCATAAAATAAAATTCTCCTTTAATAGTTGATGTTTATTGTACACATTTGATACTAGCACGCAATGGCAAAACTTTCAACTGAAATGTTTATTGCTGAAATGTCAGCAATGCTGATTTGTATTATACTTTAAGAGTGTAGCGACGTTCTTGAAACATATATTTTATGTTTATATTTTTTAAGTTGACAGTATGAAGTGGCGGGTGTATAAGAAAATACAAATATAGATGGATATATTAAGGAAGAGGAGTAAAGATGCAGGTAACTACAGAGATTACAAATGAAGAATTACAAAGAGCAGTAGGAATAATAACAAAATTGAATAATTATTATAATAGTAAGGTGGTTGGACAACCATTTCTTGGATTTGCAATGCTTGTTGCCATGATGACAAATGGACATATACTTCTTGAATCAGTGCCGGGACTTGCAAAGACTACGGCAGCAAAGGTTTTGACAGATGCTGTGCAGGGGAGATTTTCAAGAATTCAGTGTACACCTGATCTTTTACCAAGTGATATAATTGGTACGCAGACATATAATATGGCTACAAATACTTTTGAAAA
>JBJEMQ010000062.1:0-3249 GCA_051879755.1 Coprococcus sp.
AGCAACAATTATCAATAAAATGAATTTCTGCTATCAATACCGCTTTATGAAGCACAGCAAAAAATCACCGTTGAAATGGAAAGCATTCTATATGGCGATAGGGTTTATTCCTCCGTGGAATGAAATGAAGTTTAAGGTTACTTATGAGAATTATATAAAGAAATATAATACAAGGAAAACCAAAAGACTGGTTTATTTTTCCAATGCGGATTATTTACGAAAAGTTGTGCCGAGGGAATGCTTCGATACAGTTGAATATGTGACCTTTGAGGGCCATAAATTCCCGGCGCCGGGAGAATGGAAAAAGGTACTTGAAATCCGATATGGTACTGATTATATGACGCCACCCCCAGCTAAAGAACGTGTCAGCCAGCATGGTACGGCAATAATTGACCTAGAACATTCGTGGAGGGAGTATCAAGATCAACTTTGATCTTGTTTGCAAAAGATGAGCAGCAAAAAATACAGAATTGGTTATACATCCGGTGTATTTGATATGTTCCATGTAGGACACCTTAATGTGCTTGAAAGAGCGAAACAGTACTGTGATTTTTTAATTGTTGGCGTTACTACGGATGCATTATGTTTTGCGCGGAAAAAGAAAATGCCAATTATCAATCAGGTGGATCGGTTAAGAATTGTCCAAGCAGTAAGATATGTAGATCAGGCCATATATCAGGAGACTATGGATAAGCTTGAAGTAGTAAAAAAATACCATGTTGATACAGTTTTTGTTGGTTCTGATTGGAAAGGGACACCCTCTTGGAATCGGTATGAAAAAGAGTTTTCTGAGTATGGCTGCTCAGTAGTGTATTTAGATTATACAGATGGAATATCTTCTAGCATTTTAAGAGAAAAGCTTAACGAACAAGAGTATTAATTCTATGTGCAAGAATGGAAGAATAGATATGAGCGCAAGCGCTGTTCAGCGTATTATTCCGAGAATTCATAAGTGGAAAATGGTAGTCCATAAGATTAATTAATACTTATTTCGTATCAAATTGCTGATGCTGGCGTTTGGGGAAAGGAGCGGAACATTATGCTGTTAATAAGTGTTATTGTTCCGGTATATAATGCGGAAGCATTTCTGAAGAGATGTATTGATTCAATTCTTGCGCAGACATATGGGAATATCGAGTTAATCCTAATAGACGATGGTTCCAAAGACAGCAGTGGCGCAATTTGTGACGAGTATGCGAAAATCGATTCGAGAATTCGCGTGATACATAACACCAACTCCGGTGTTGCGGCGGCTAGGAATATAGGTATAAAGGAAGCAATGGGAGATTATATCTCTTTCGTGGATTCGGATGATTATATTGTACCGAATATGCTGGAAACACTGGTTACAAAGGTAAGTGAACAGAATAGTGATATTGTGATGTGTAAGTATTACATCGATAAATCAGGGGAAATCTCTTGCGCATCTATGAAGTATGACGATACCTATGATGGAGCAGAGAGCGTTAAGAATGGTTTGCTGTATCGTTATTACACAGACGATCACAGTGGACTGTATAGTTTGTGTAATAAATTGATTAATAAAACAGTTTTTTCCACAAACAATATTATGTTTGATACTTCGCTAAAACGTGGAGAGGATGCCTGGTTTCTTTTCCAATGCCTCAAGCACTGTAAAAGAGTTGACTATGTTCCAGAGGCTTTTTACTACTATTATCAGAATGAAAATAGTATTATGCATACTGTTTATGATGATCAGTATGCGCAGTGGGTAGGAATGAGAAAGAGATTGCTAAATGAGAATGAGGAACTGAAATTTACAATAGACTTTGACTTATTTTATAAGGAGTTCTTGTATAAAGTAATTATCTATTGCAAAGGACTGATAAAGAATGGAAAGAAGCTGGAAGCAAAGCAGATTTTAAGTGATGAATTTTATCGGAATGCTTCCATGTTTTCGACCAAGCTCCCGATTCATATCAGGTTGGTAAATCAAGTTAACCGAATCAGTCCTGATATTGCCGTACAACTACTAAAAGTGTGGGGCTGAGATGAATAATCAAAGAAAAATAACATATAATTTTCTAATCGGCATTGCCAGTGAGATATTAAGTATTGTTTTGGGCATTCTTGTTCCTCGTTTTATTCTTACCAGCTATGGCTCAGAAATCAATGGTCTGCTATCATCTGTTACACAGATATATTCGTATATTGCACTTCTTGAAGCGGGAATTGGTGTAGCAACAGTACAGGCACTTTACAAGACGGTTGGATCAGATAATAAAGCGGCTACTAATGCTGTATTGGCGGCAACGAATCGATATTATCATCGCACTGGTTTACTCTACTTGGTCGCAATCTTGGGATTCTCAATTGTCTATCCGTTAGTGGTATCGACAGAGATTCCAACAATCACCGTTGTTTTGGTAATTGTGTTCAACGGATTGGGGAGTGTAATCAGTTATTTTTTCCAAGGAAAGTACTTTCTGCTATTACAGGCTGAGGGAAAAAACTACATTAAAACTTCTTTGAACATGTTTACTAACGTGTTCAAAAATATTGCCAAAATTGTATTGATGGCTTTAGGGTTTGACGTTGTATTTGTTCAAATGATTTCTATGGTCGTCAGTCTGATACAAATGGCATATATAGTCTGGTATATCAAGAGATACTATCCTTGGATTGATCTAAGTGTTAAACCTGATTTTGAATCAATATCGCAGAGCAAGAATGTTCTCGTACACCAAATTAGCGGACTCATTTATAATAATACTGATGTGATTACACTGACTGTGTTTTGCGGTTTGAAAACAGTTAGTATATATTCTATGTATACCATGCTGTTTGGAATGATCAGCATGGCACTGAACACAGTTTCATCTAGTTTCTTGTTTTCTTTGGGTCAGGTATTTCATACGGATAAAACGCGCTTCATGAAGATGTATAATGTATATGAAACAATGTACATGACGTTGGTGTTTGCATTATACTCCGTCGCGAATTTCTTTATTTTGCCGTTTTTAAGGCTGTATACATCAGGGGTTACAGATATTAATTA
This sequence comes from Coprococcus sp., assembly GCA_051879755.1. Classification (GTDB taxonomy): domain Bacteria; phylum Bacillota; class Clostridia; order Lachnospirales; family Lachnospiraceae; genus Coprococcus. Next base: position 3,020 of record JBJEMQ010000062.1, read on the forward strand.
CATAGATAAATATCTTCCGTTATTGTTTATATCTACATATCTCCTGTCGTGTGGCAGAAGTGCACCGAATCAGGCTATTGTCTTTGCAGGCCATTTTAAGAAAACACAAAATAGAGCTGTGGCAGAGGCTGCAATCAATTTAGGTGTTTCGATTGTTGCGGTGCAATTTTGGGGGATTTATGGCGTTCTTATTGGTACAATTGCAGCCTTGCTGTATCGTTCCAATGACA
>JBJEMQ010000063.1:0-3249 GCA_051879755.1 Coprococcus sp.
CTATGATGCTTAATAAACATAATGATATGGCAATAATAATTCCATTTGTTGTTGTTATGGTGTATCTGGCTGGAAAAGGACTTAGGGGATATATTTGCTTTGTTGAAGCAATTTTTTGGTCTGTTATAATAGTCGGCTTATTTGTAGCAATATTTTGTGTTGGAAATTTTGATATAACGCAAATGCTTGATTTTTCAGGATTTAAAATATCAGGTTCTGTGACAGAGACTACAAGGTCTGTGTTAATAAGAGGATATGTACTTCTTATAGCATTTTCTATGATGGAATTTGTAATGATGTTATATATAAGGATAAAGAACAGACAAAGAGGAATGTTGCTGATATCTGTAGGTGCGGCATTTATAGTAGCTGCAATAGCATCTTTTTTTGTGATAGCTGTGCTTGGCTGGCATGCCATATATTCAGGAACTAAGTCAATACTAAATATAGTTGGTACATTCGAATTTCCAAGTGGCAATATGGCACGACTAGGCATTCTTGCATGTTTTTTGCTTATGGCATATGGGATTGCGGCTATCCAGATTCATTTTGTTGTATCAATTGATGTAATAAGCGGATTTGCAGGAGATAAAGGAAAAAGTAATGTATACAGATGTGTATGGGGCATTGTAATCATATTGCTATATATGGCTGCAGAAAAATTATTATCAACAGAATATGCTTATGAGTATGTTGTCAAATATATGGCAGTAATAGATATACCATTGTCAATTATTATCCCAGCTTTACTTGGACAGAATGGAAATAAAAATAAGAAAATTCTTACAACGGCAGTAATGCTGTTTAGCGCACTTTTGGTATCCGGATGCAGTTACAAATCAATCGAAGATGTGGATTATGCAACAGTAGTTATATTAGATAGTGGGGCAAATACGGCAGAAGGTGTATATGACTATACTTTTGTTATAGATACACTTGAAACGGAAAAATCAGATTCGGTAACAAAGCAGGTTATATGGAATATGAAAGGCAAAAGCTTTGAGGATGTGTGCCGGATATATAATAATACACATAATAATACAATTGATTTAAGTCATGTGGAATATCTGGTTGTGACTGATGAGAGTACGTTATATGCTCTTTATCCTGAGCTTATGAAGGAATTTGCTACGAAGTATGTAAATGTTATTTATGAAAAAAATTTAATGGAGAAGATAGACAGTAGGGATGTGCGGGGCTATCTTGATGCGCATTATGAAGGAAAGTGTCTTGCGGCTATTGACATATATGATAAAGGAAAAACAGAGTACAGATAGACTATGGAAATATAAATTTTGGGAGAATAATTAGGGGGAGTTTAGTTATGTGGAGGATGATTAGAGCAGGTTTGATGGGAATTTTAATAGGAGTGGTAGGCGGTGCCATAGTTGGACAGGTCTATTATTCGAATTATTTAAAAAATAGAAAAGACAGCAGAACCGTCAGTGCAATAGCATATAATGAGGCTTCTGACGCGGAGGGTTCTAACGGTGTCATAAGGCTTAATGTCAATTATAAAGGAAAAGAGAATTTGAGTAAAAATGAGGAAAAAGAGCTTATAGATTCAGTTGAAAAATCTGTTTTATATGCATTGGCAAGCAGACTGGGCGATGATTATAGTGAAAATATGAGCCTGGCAGATATAAAGCATGAGATTATCATGGCATATGAATATATAAGTTCATGTGCTGATGAATGTGCAAAAGAGCTGGGAATAGATACTAACACGCAGACAAAGCTTGAATATAAATATTATCAGGGGGAAGAGTTTGATGGTCTGGAGCTTCCGGCAGGATTTTATGAGACTTTAGCTGTTACGCTCGATGACTGATTGAAATATTGTTTATGCCATGCTATAATGTGAACGCTTGATGAAGCAAAGCAGAGTTTAGTGGAAATGACTGCCTGTGTTCTTGTTGGGTAAAATGAGCTTAATTCACAGATGTAGCGTTCACTAAAGCATTGGCTTAAAAATATTCTGATAAAAAGGAGCTTATTCATATGGCTAAGAAAAATTTGGTAGTAATATTTGGAGGAAGGTCATCAGAGCATGAGGTTTCATGTATATCTGTACAGACTGTAGCAAGAGCTGTAGATTTGGAAAAATACGATATGACACTTGTTGGTATTACGAAGGATGGAAGGTGGCTAAAGGCTGAAAACATAGATAGTATTGCCGATAGTAGCTGGTATGATAGTAAGGTAAGCGCCATTATTTCACCTGATAGTTCCGGAGAGATTATTTTCAGAGATGGTGAGAATATAACTTCCCATAAAGTTGATGTTATATTTCCTGTGCTTCATGGTATGTATGGAGAAGATGGGACTATACAGGGATTATTTGAAATGGCAGCTATTCCATATGTCGGATGCGGGGTTTTGGCATCGGCAGCTGCAATGGATAAGTTCTATACAAAGATTATAGCTGATAGTATAGGTATATGCCAGGCTCGTTTTGTTCCTGTTGTTGAGGATGATTTTGACGATTTGGAAGCGGCAATGGATAGGGTAGAGGCAGAGATACCATATCCTGTATTTGTTAAACCATCAAAGGCAGGTTCTTCTAAAGGTGTATCTAAAGCGATAAACAGAACCGAACTGGAGGCAGGACTTAATGAGGCAATTAAGTATGATAGTAAAATCCTCGTTGAGGAAACGATAGTGGGCCGTGAATTGGAATGCGGAGTGCTGGGATATAGAAAAAATACAAAAGCTTCAGGTGTAGGAGAGATATTGGCAGCAGCAGAATTCTATGATTTTGATGCAAAATATAATAATGCGGAATCAAAGACTATTATAGGTGCAGATATACCGGCAGAGGCTGAAGAAGAAATACGGACTTCTGCAATAAAAATATTTAATGCTTTAGATGGATTTGGCTTAGCAAGAGTAGATTTCTTTTTGGAAAAAGGAACAAACCGGGTTGTATTTAATGAGATAAATACGCTGCCGGGATTTACTTCTATCAGTATGTATCCAATGTTATGGGATGCGGAAGGATATGATATAGAAACACTTGTTGAGATTCTGATTGAAATGGCTGTAGAACGATAGTGTTTGTATATTAAAGGTATATATAATGATAAAAGAAGTTAAGATAAAAATAACAGGAGTTCAGAATATTCCTGAGACGACTGAAGAACCTGAAGTAATAGAACTTGAGACAAGAGGTTCATTCTATATAAAAGATGGAATGCATTATTTGAAATATGATGAATATTTTGATGGAGAGACTGCTCCTGCAAAGAA
>JBJEMQ010000064.1:0-3244 GCA_051879755.1 Coprococcus sp.
ATAGAAACACCAACCTTTGAGTTCTTTGATATATTTAACAGAGACAGAGGCTCAGCACCTTCAAATGAAATGTACAAATTCTTTGACAGGGATAATAATACACTTGTGTTACGACCGGATATAACACCCAGTATAGCCAGATGTGTAGCAAAATATTACTCTGATGAGGAGTTGCCTGTCAGACTTTGTTATACAGGAAACACATATACAAACACAAGGAAGCTTCAGGGTAAGCTGAAAGAGATAACACAGATAGGTGCGGAACTGATAAATGATGACTCCTCTGCAGCAGATGCTGAAATCATTGCTACAGTTATTGATTGTTTTATAGAGCTTGGAATTGAAGAGTTTCAGATAGAAATCGGACAGATAGATTATTTTAAAGGTCTTGTTGCAGAAAGCGGAATTACAAACGAAGAAGAACTTCAGATAAGGGAGTATATCAATATAAAGAATTTCTTTGGCCTTGAAGAATATCTTAAGGAACTTGATATAAATGATAATTTAAAAACTGCATTTATGGCATTTGACAGTCTTTTTGGTGGTGACAGTATGCTCGATGAGGCAGAGCAGCTTGTATCAAATCAGGTGTCCCTTGATGCTGTAAATCGTTTAAGAAGAGTTTATAAAGCACTTTGCTGCTACGGTTATGAGAAATATATCGGTTTTGACCTTAGTATGCTTAACGGTTATAATTATTATACAGGAATTATATTCAGAGGTTATACTTATGGAACAGGTGACGCTGTTCTTAAAGGCGGTCGTTATAATAATCTGCTTAAGCAGTTTGGAAAAGATGCACCTTCAATCGGTTTTGCATTTTCTGTTGAAGAGCTTATTATGGCCATGTCCAGGCAGAATATAGATATAGAGGTATCTTATTCAAATACGGTTATATTGTATGATATTGAAAATCAGGAACCTGCTATATCACTTGGCATGAATATGCGTTCTAAGGATAAGAAAATAGAGCTGATCAGAAAATCTCAAAGGAAGTCTCTTGATGATTATTATGAATATGCGAAGCGTGAACATTTTTCAGGTATGTTGTATTTTAAGGATGCCCGTACAATTACCATATATGACCTGTTAAATGATGAAATATCAGAGGCGGATATATATAATCTATAGTGATAAGGAGACATATATTATGAGATATTTAACATTTGCCCTGGCAAAGGGACGTTTAGCCAAAAAGACCCTTGCGCTGCTTGAACAGATAGGAATTACCTGTGATGAGATGAAGGACCCTGATACAAGAAAGCTTATATTTGTTAATGAAGAGCTGAAGTTGAAATTTTTCCTTTCAAAAGCTACTGATGTACCAACATATGTAGAATATGGCGCAGCAGATATAGGCGTAGTTGGAAAAGATACTATTCTTGAAGAAGGACGAAATCTTTATGAAGTAATGGACTTAGGATTTGGAAAGTGCAGAATGTGCGTATGTGGTCCTGCATCTGCAAGAGAGATACTTAAAAAGAATGAAATAATTCGTGTAGCCAGCAAATATCCTGTTATAGCAAAGGATTATTTTAATAACCGTAAGCATCAGACGGTAGAAATCATAAAGCTGAATGGATCTGTTGAGCTTGCGCCTATAGTAGGTCTTTCAGAGGTTATTGTTGATATCGTAGAAACAGGAAGCACGTTAAGAGAAAACGGACTTGAAGTTCTAGAAGAGATTTGTCCATTGTCGGCAAGAATGGTTGTCAATCAGGTCAGCCTTAAGATGGAAAATAAACGAATAAGAAAGCTGTTAGCCGATTTAAATGAATTAATTAATAAGGAGGCATAAGACATGAGAACGGTTGAATTAAATAATGATACAAAAAAAGATATACTTAACAATCTTTTAAAGAGAAGTCCTTCAAACTATGGCGATTATGCTGAGACAGTTGAAGGAATTGTAAATGATGTAAGAGATAATGGTGATACCGCATTATTTTCTTATACAAAGAAGTTCGATAAGGCTGATATAAACAGCAGCAATGTTCTTGTTACAAAAGAGGAAATTGAATATGCTTATACTCAGGTAGATAAGGATTTGCTGGATGTTATCAGAAAATCCAAAGAAAATATCAGAGAGTATCATGAGAAGCAGAAGCAGTACAGTTGGTTTGATTCAAAGCCAAACGGAACCTTGCTTGGTCAGAAGGTATCAGCGCTTTCATCAGTAGGTGTATATGTACCCGGAGGAAAAGCTGTATATCCGTCATCAGTTCTTATGAACGTTATGCCTGCAAAGGTTGCCGGTGTAGAAAAAATTATAATGACAACTCCTTGTAATGCAGATGGTGAGGTATACGCGACAACACTTGTTGCTGCAAATGAAGCAGGTGTTGATGCAATATATAAAGCAGGTGGCGCTCAGGCTATAGCAGCGCTTGCTTATGGAACGGAAAGTATTCCAAAAGTAGATAAGATAGTTGGTCCGGGAAATATATTTGTTGCATTAGCTAAGAGAGCTGTATACGGACATGTAAGCATTGATTCGATAGCAGGTCCTTCGGAGATTCTTGTACTTGCAGACGAAACAGCCAATCCACGTTATGTAGCGGCTGATTTGCTTTCACAGGCAGAGCATGATGAGATGGCGTCAGCTATTCTTGTTACCACATCAAGAAAACTGGCAGAAGCTGTATCAGTTCAGGTAGATGCATTTATAGAAGAATTATCCAGAAAAGAAATAATGAGAAAATCTATTGATAACTATGGATATATTCTCCTTGCAGAAAACTTAAATGATGCTATAGATGCTGTAAATGATATTGCATCAGAGCATCTTGAAATAGTAACAGCAAATCCGTTTGATGTTATGACAAGGATAAAAAATGCAGGAGCAATATTTATTGGAGAATATTCTTCAGAACCTCTTGGAGATTATTTCGCAGGTCCTAATCACGTGCTTCCTACAAATGGAACTGCAAAATTTTTCTCACCGCTTTCAGTAGATGACTTTATCAAGAAATCAAGTATTATTTACTATTCAAAGGAAGCCCTTGAGTCAGTACATAAGGATATAGAAAGTTTTGCAAAATCTGAACAGCTGACAGCTCATGCTAATTCTATAGCAGTAAGATTTGAATAAATACAATAATTTTATTGTTTGATATATATGTTGAAGAATGATATAATGTGAACACTTATATAATCAATTTATATCAAACAGGAGAGGATAGTTATGGCAGACAGAGCAGTAAAATGCACAAGAAAAACAGATGAGACAGATATAATACTGGAA
>JBJEMQ010000065.1:0-3241 GCA_051879755.1 Coprococcus sp.
ATCAGCCAATATTCCAAGGTCTTTTCTCCGTACCTTTGAACGTCCTCCTGCACAACCAAATACTGAAACTATTTTCTTTGGTTTGAAAGCATCCTGTACTGTTTTATAAAGATTAAGCACAGAAAGCTTGTTATGTGCATAATCGACCACTATATTTATACCTTTATGCTGATATATAGTCATTCTTCCAGGCACAGAGATATCAGTTATCCCATTTCTGATTGCATCTTCATGTACACCCAGGCTAAGTGCTGCTGTAATGGCAGCAGCCAGATTATCTATATTAAAGCTTCCTATAAGATTTGTTGCGAGGTCATATTTTTTTCCCTTATAATCAAGAGTAAATGTACTTCCATGCATATTGCTTTTTACATCACTTATAACTGCATCGCAGTCATCATCATATCCAAACAGAATAATCTCTTTGTCTTTTACTGCTTCGAGTACTTTATCAAGATGTTGTGTATGTTTATTTATAACTACTGTAGAACAGTTTTTCAAAAAAGACAGCTTGCAGTCCAGATATTCTTCCATACTTGCATGCTCATTACCACCTATATGATCCCTGTCTATATTAAGGAATATACCCATCGAGAATTTCTGACCATATAATCTGTCATATTTCATAGCCTGCGAAGAAACCTCCATAACTACATTGTGATAACCATATTCCCTCGCTTCTTTATAATATTCCTGAACATTTATGGACTCAGGTGTAGTAAGATGTGTTACATGACATTCTTTTCCGGTATCAGCACATACAGTAGAAAAAAGTGCTGTATCATTACTTTTTTCTTTGTCCAGTATATCCTTTAAAATATAAGCCGTAGTTGTTTTTCCCTTTGTTCCTGTAATACCAACAAGACGCATGTCATCACCGGGACATTCAAAATACCACCTTGATGCAATACTTAAAGCTTTTCTCACATCTGTAACAATAATATACGGAATATCAATATTATATACATTCTCTGATATATAAGCTATTGCTCCATTATGGTATGCAGCCTCCAGATATTCAATTTTGAATGCATCCCCCTTACACACAAAAAGAGAATCTGTCGTTACATAACGAGAGTCAGTAATAAGATTCTCTATATTTATTCCTGTTATTGTATCTGATACAGTTTTTACAAGATTATAACTGTTCAGCAAATCAATTAAATCATCTATCTGTTTCTTCATCTTTCCTCATCTCCCATGTATATATTAAAATTACATTTTAATATTAGCTTTACTTTGCATCATTATAGCATCATAATTGCAAGATTATATACATAAACTCATTAAATCAGTGCAATATACCTTAACAATCCTTAATCGCCTAGCATTTCTGCTATCGGTTTTCTGATTTTTTTACGTGTCAGCTCTACAAGTCCAAGCTTTGTAACATCTACAAACTGGGCAGGAACTGAGTCTTTCTTAAGTTCATTTATCAATACATCCCTTATCTCATCCATATCAGATACATTTCGCATATTTATAAAATCAATCATTATAATACCTGATAGATTTCTGAGACGCATTTGTCTGCATGTCTCTATGGCAGCCTCTTTATTCACACTCAGCATATGCTGTTCAATATTCTTATTTGTTATTGATTTTCCTGTATTAACATCAACTACAACCATTGCCTCTGTCTGCTGGATAACAAGATATGCACCTGATTTCATCCATACCTTCTCTTTTGTTACATTCTCCAGCTCCTTTTTCAGATTGTATGTAGTCATCAGCGGACATATTTGGTCGTCATACATCCTTAATTCTATATTTTCAAGTTGATGAAAGCTTATATATTCAAAAAAATCTTTATATATTTTTTCATCATCCGTAACTATCTCGTTGATTTTCGATTTATTCTTTATAAAAAAACTATCCATATAATCAGGGTCTTTTTTGTAAAGACATGAATAGCAGGTTCTGCTACCTGCTTTTTTCAATATCCCGGCAAGCTCTCCGGCAAGCTTATTCATCTCCATTATAAGCTGCTCGTCATTTCCTTCTGCTGCATTCGTTCTTATTATACATCCCATACCATCAGGCAGAATACCTGCTGCAATTTTTTTCAATTCCTCACGTCTTTTAGCTGACGTTATCTTATTTGATATACCTATTTTAGTACTTAAATTTACTATACAATATTCACCACACAGCGATAATTCAGATGATGCAACAGGATTTTTTGTTTTTACGGCATCTCTGCTTATCTGGATAAGAAGTTCATCTCCCGCTTTAACCTCATCTGTTTTTTTACTGTTCATAAATATATGCTTGTTTTCCTCGAGACTATAATAGCATGTTTTTTCTCCACCATAATCTATAAAACAGGCATTTATATTATTCACAACATTTTCTACCTTACCTATATATATATTATATAGTTCAGACTCAGCATTAGTTAAACTCAACTCCATCAGTCGGTTATTTTCATAGTATGCCTGCAGTATTTTATTTTCATTTCTTGTAACTACAAGTTTGTCCATATTATTTATTCCTATATCTGATATAAAGTTAAAAAAGCTCTTCATCCATATTTAAGCTATTATAAAAAAGCATAAATATGAATGAATGGCTATTAAAAATTACTACCTGCCTTATATAACGGTATCAGTTCTTTTTGTTCATCTTCCATGTATGTTTCTATCCTGTGAATACGGAAATCAAAAAAATTATATGGTAAATCCGCATATTTATACAATGCCTCCATAACAAGTTCCGGCTTCAAATTATAATTACTGCCTGTAGACAAAAGCATATATATACTATTGTCTCTTATTTCTATATCTAATATACCGGGTTTTATATTTTCCTCTTTTTCACTTTTTTTTGTTTTCTTTAGTATAATTATTTCTTCCTGCTCTAAAAATGTCTTTAAAGAATTAAGTATACATACTGCCTGTTCTTTTTTTCCTTCTGATGCAGCATGCTCATCATCAAATGCGTAAAAACTTATCAGGTAATCTGAAGCAGCAACTACCGACATGGAATTCTTTGCATCCTCAGGCAGCAGAACACATTCAGACACCTTCATTTCATCAACACCATATTTATTTAATGCCTCTACCATTTCAGAAGATGTTGATATCTCGTCAAACTCTCCATCAAAATATTCTCCATCAGATGTAATACACATGGCAAGTGGAGCTGCAAATGATATAATCTGATGGGGCGAAAATCCTTTTGAATAGCTAACTTTTATTCCGGCTCTTCTTATTGTCTTCTGAAAATATCTCATCACATC
>JBJEMQ010000066.1:0-3225 GCA_051879755.1 Coprococcus sp.
TTTCAAGCATATTTGTATTCATCGCAGGTGCAATAAGTTTTACACATTTTGCCGCCATGATAGTCGTACTTAACATATCATCTGCTATACCATTTGCAATCTTACCAATTATATTTGCAGATGCCGGAGCTACCATAAAGATATCTGCTCTTTTAGCAAGCGCTACATGCTCTACATTAAATTGAAAATTCCTGTCAAATGTATCAACAAGACATTTATTACCTGTTAATGTTTCAAACGTAATAGGATTTATAAAATTAACAGCATTTTCAGTCATAATTACATGAACATCGGCATGCTTCTTTACCAGCATACTGGCTACATTTGCCATCTTATATGCTGCTATACTTCCCGTAACACCTAAAACTACCGTTTTGCCCGTTAACATAACACTCCTCCTGATATATATACATTATGTAAACCAACTACATATTGCATATAAAGTTATCGATAAGTCTTGCCTTTCCAAATCTTACAGCCATAGCACAGAGCACATGTCCCTCTACCTTATCTATTGACTTCATCGTATCCATATCCACCATCTCTACATAATCAATATCTGCAAGAGGTTCTGACTTTATCATTGACTTCATGACATCAAGTATGGTTCCGGCATCTCTTTCACCGCACTCAATCATTCTCTGACCTTCTTTAACTGCCTTGCTCAAAATTACAGCCGCTTTTCTCTCTTCCGGTGTAAGATATATATTTCTTGAACTTTTTGCTAATCCATCCTCTTCCCTTATAATAGGACATCCAACTACCTCTATATCCATATTCAGGTCTTTAACCATACGCATAATAATGGCAAGCTGCTGGGCATCCTTTTGTCCAAAGTATGCTCTATCAGGTGTTACTATATTAAAAAGCTTAGTAACAACAGTACATACCCCCTTAAAATGAACAGGTCTTGTAAGTCCGCATAATGCATCAGGAAGTCCTGTCATATTGACAAATGAACAAAATCCATCTGAATACATCTCATCAGGTTCAGGATTAAATATAATATCTGCACCTGTTGCTTCACAAAGCTTTGCATCTGCATCCAAATCTCTCGGATAACTTTCCAAATCTTCATTTGGTCCAAACTGCATAGGATTAACAAATACACTTACAACCGTTTTATCATTCTGCTCTACTGATTTTTTTATAAGACTCTGATGGCCTTCATGAAGATATCCCATAGTTGGCACAAGTCCGACACTAAGGCCCTCTTTCTTCCATGATTTCACTTGTTTTCTTACTTCATCTATTGTTTTTAATATAACCATTTTTTTATTGCACTATATATCTATGATATATATGCACTCCTTTCTTATCACTGACAAATATTTATTAGTATAACTTTTCAATTATATCATCATCTATTTTGTATGAATGTTCTTCTGCCGGAAAAGCTCCGCTATTTATCTCTTCGATATAGGTTCTGACTGCCTCTTTCATTATGTCACCAATATGTGCATACTGTTTCACAAATTTTGGTACATAATCTGTAAACATACCAAACATATCCTGATTTACAAGCACCTGTCCATCGCAATCTGCACCCGCACCTATACCTATAGTTGGTATACCTATTTTTTCTGTTACAAGTTTTGCAAGTTTTGCAGGAACACATTCAAGGACTACTGCAAATGCTCCCGCTGCCTCAACAGCCTTTGCATCTTCTATCAATTTTTTTGCAGCCGCCTCGGTTCTTCCCTGTATCTTATATCCACCAAAGGCATTAATAGACTGTGGCGTAAGTCCAAGATGAGCGCATACCGGAATACCGGCTTTTACTATAGCCTCTATCTGCGGACATACATCAGCTCCTCCTTCAAGTTTTACAGCCCCGGCTCTTCCTTCTTTCATTATACGGCCGGCATTTACTACTGCATCATACACACCTGTCTGATATGACATAAATGGCATATCTGTAACCACAAGTGTATTTTTTGCAGCTCTTGCAACTGCTGCACTGTGATGAATCATATCATCTACAGTAACAGATATCGTATCTTCATAACCAAGAATAACATTTCCCAGAGAATCTCCCACCAATATCATGTTAACACCTGCTTCATCAAGAAGCTTTGCCGTAGTATAATCATAGGCTGTAAGCATAGATATCTTCTGTTCTGTTCCCTTCATCTGCATAATTGTTGCTGTTGTGTTTTTCATAAATATAATTCTCCTATTTTCCGTTCAATAGCAAACGAAGCTCCTCATAATCTCTGTCAGGGTGTTTTTTTACTGCTACATCAAGAGCACCTTTCGACAATGCAATATATGCCTGTCGGTAATTTCCTGTCAGCACTTCAATATGCTTTCGTACAGTAGCTGTATCATTACGTTCGATTGGTCCCGTAAGGCTTTCTACAGCTCCCTTTTCTGACAAATTTTTTGCATTTCCTGAAAACAAAGGCATAAGTGCTTTATCTGACTGCTCTGAATCAAAGCCACATTCCATAAGCAGTTTACCTGCCATGGTATAAAGTCCTGTTACAAGATTACTTGCCATTACCGCAGCACTATGATATTTGACTTTATCACTTCCGGAAATAATCACACATTCATTTCCCAAAGAAACTATAAAATCTCTTATCTGTATAAGGTAATGCTCATCTCCCTCAACAGAAAACAATGCCTCCCCTAACGTCTTATAGGATTCGCTTTTTGAACTTATTGCATACATAGGATGAATCGAATAACCAAAGGCCCCTGCCTCTGTTACACCTGAAAAAATCTTAGATGTCATCGCTCCACTGCAATGACATATGAGCTTACCTTTCAAATCAAAGGTAAGCAGTTCATTCCATACCTGCTCAATAATGCTGTCAGGTACAGTAAGCATCAGAACATCGCTGGCATCAATTAACTGTTCAAGTGAATTATAGCAATGGGTATTGGTAAACTCTGCCGCATCCACAGCACTATTTTTATTACGACTATAATAGCCTGATACTTCTACATTCTTCAATGATACTAATGTGCTGTTTTCTTCTTTTTTTGCAAGAATATATTTTCCCAAGGTAAATCCTACCTTACCGGCACCTATAAATCCAATCCTCATATAAATCACCTACTTATCCAGCAAATATATTCATATATAATGTGAACATATTTATAAAAACTCAGGTATAGTTTCTTTCGAATACCATCCAAGGCATATGGTATCATCTAAGCAAATAAAAGTAAAGAAAAAAGTAGGACAGCGGTTGTGTCCTACAAAACTTTATTTAT
>JBJEMQ010000067.1:0-3214 GCA_051879755.1 Coprococcus sp.
CCGGATATCCTTCACGATGAGCAACACGAGCCATGCAAAGATACATACCAACCTCTGAGCATTCACCTTCAAAGTTAGCCTTTAACTGCTCAAAGATATATTTCTTATCTTCATCGCTAATATCAGCATTATTCTTAACTGTCTTAGCATAAATACCATATTCATGCTCTGCAGCAAGTGACATCTCGCCTTCTACCTTCTTAAACTTATCAGCACCTACATGACATACCGGACATTCAGCAGGAGCAGAATCCCCTTCATAAACATAACCACAAACACTACATACAAATTTTGCCATTACTTTCTCCTCCATATTAACTTATTTATAATATATCTCATACAATATATTATTTTATTGATATTTTATCTCAAAACAAACTTTATGTCAATACTAATAGGATTAATTCTCAATAAGATTTTCTTTTTCTTTTGCAAGCAGCTTCTCATAATCCGAAACAGGTATGGGCTTGCTGTAATAATATCCTTGTATATAATGACAGCCCCATTCCTTTAGATACTCCTTTTGCTCAAAGGTTTCTACACCTTCTGCCAGACTCTTTATTCCAAGATGATTGGCAATAGTAAGAATATCTTTTGCCATAAGCATATCTTTATTATTTGCCTCACCAACAGCTATACCATCTATAAAGCTTTTATCAATCTTAATAATATCAAGCGGCATATCCTTAAGAAGACTCAGGCAGGAATAACCTGTTCCGAAATCATCCATCGATATCTTAAAACCTTGAGCTTTTATATCATTTAATACTCCTATAAGATAATTCATATCACTGAATTCAGCACTCTCTGTAATCTCAAAATCAATAAGCGAATGATCTACTCCATATTCATCTACTATATCACACAATATATATATTAAATCCGGTCTTGCAATCTGATGTCTGGACAGATTTACTGATATAGGATGCAATGGATAATCCAATTTTTTCCATTCGGCAAACTTCCTGCATACCTGACGTAATACATATCTGTCTATAACATCTATTGTACCATCACTTTCAAACTGCGGTACGAAATATTGGGGTGATAATATATCTCCCCCTTTATAAAACCATCTGATCAAAGCCTCTGCACCCGTAAGCTTATCATTCTGCGGATTATATTTTGGTTGCAGATATACAACTAAATCTTCATTCTCAATGGCATCCGGGAGTTCAACCTTATACTGCTGTGCCATAACATATATACGTTTCATCTCTTCCGTATAAAGTTTTATTTCCGTCACATTACTTTTTGCACACTGCAATTGTGCCATCACTGCCATATCTTCAATACGCATATCAGTATTTATATTTTCATCTTCATCGTAAACAACTATACCACAGCTATAGAATACTTTGTATTTATGATTTGAAGGAAGTTCACCAAGCTCCTCAAATAGGTCAAATAAATGATTATTTATATCCTCCTCCGACATATATTCCATAATCATTGCAAAGTTATCCTTTTCACATTTTGCTGCATATAGTATCCAGTCTTTTTTGCTGATTACATCACATATATGTCTGAACAGCTCCTTCTCAGTCTCTCTTCCGAATATATTATTGATAAGCTTGGACCCCTTAATATCAAAGCTTGCAAAAACAAATCTATCTAAGCCTATATATTCACATTGTTCCAGCTTAGCTTTAAGCCATGTCCAATTATAAAATCCTGTAGCAGAATCACGATAAGCGAGCTCATATAAATCCCGCTTAGACATATTATCAAGAGTAAGCATCTCTTCCGTCTTTGTTTTCTTAGACCATACAGGAATTTCCACCTTAAGGCTGTTGGTACTTTCCATATAACATACATATGGAAGTTTATTATTTGAAACAATATGCAGTTTTTCGCTTTCTATAAATATTCTGGCATATGAATATGCTTTCTCCATAAGACCTGCTATATCTTCAATTAGGTCTACATCAAAACCGCTTATATCAACCACATCAAAACCGGGTATCGTTATACTCTCACAGCCCATCGGAACTTTATCCATATCGCTATAACCGAGCTCTACACCGCCACATAACCTTGAGCAGCCATCTTCTGTCATCTTCTCCGGCATATAGAAGAAAGCCCTTGGTCCAAGAGGTCTGTATATTGAATCAAATCTGACATACCAGTCATAACCGTTTTCCTCACAGAATTCCTCATACCCATTTGCAGCTACAGTTTTTAATATATATAATTTTCTCTTGGGCTTATACGCCTTTTCCCATCGTAGCTCCATAAGATAACCTCTATTACAAATCTTAATATATACTATATTGTATCACAAATAAAAAATACTTGAAAGCAACAAAGTGCAAAAAGAACCTTGCAAAGTATACTAATTGCACAAACTAAATTAGTAATAATCTACAAAGTTCCTTCTATTGTTCTGAATATATGTAACTTTTTAATGGCACCCTTTACATTTACTGCAATTTCCGCCACATTGTATGGATTTACCTGTTTTCTTATCTTTTACCATACTTCTAACAGCAAAAAAACAAAGTATAAGAACTGCTAATACAGCTATAACTGTTCCTAAAGTTATCTCCATGAATATCATCCTTTCATAGCTAAATCAGTTAGTTGTTTCTAATCTTCTATGAGTTAGTATAGTCTAATTGTTTTTTTCTGTCAATGTTAACTTATATATTCTTTCTATTAACAAAACTTATAATAAAATCTGCAGCTTCATCAACTTCCATGCCGCTTACATTAAGACACAAATCATATGCTGCAGCCGTTCCCCATTCTGATTCAGCATATTCATCATGGTAATCTTTTCTCTTTTTATCTTTTCGTGCAATTAAAAGCTTTGCCTCATTCTCTGATACATTATCAGTTTCTGATACTCGTTTGATTCTTTCCGCAACATCAGCACAAATAAATATTGTTACCAATCCTTCTTCGTCAGCAAGCACAACATCTGCACATCTTCCGATTACAACAAATGACTCACCCGATGAAGCCTTCTCTTTGAGAAATGTAAACTGCATATTTGCCATTTCCTGTTCCATGGAACTTGAAAACTCACCAAGTCTCCTTGAGAACCATACATTTCTTGGTTTTTCATCAAATTTTTTAAGTTCTTCGTAATCAGAATTATGCTTCTGGGCAATTTCCTGTAAAATATTTTTATCATATACGGGAATACTCAATTTTTCCGCAATTCTGTTTGCAATTATATGTCCGCGACTTCCATACTCTCTGCCTATGG
>JBJEMQ010000068.1:0-3212 GCA_051879755.1 Coprococcus sp.
TAACACGAAGGGGTTTCTGACGAACCTTGTTAGCCTTCTCTGCGATACCGATCGCACCTTCTGCTGCTGCAAAGGACTCATGTCCTGCCAGGAATGCGAAACACTCTGTATCTTCTTCCAGAAGCATCTTTCCAAGGTTACCATGTCCAAGACCAACCTTTCTTGTATCAGCAACAGAACCAGGAATACAGAATGCCTGAAGTCCTTCACCGATTGCTGCAGCAGCATCAGCAGCTCTCTTACATCCCTTCTTGATTGCGATTGCAGCACCTACGATATAAGCCCAGCAAGCGTTCTCAAAACAGATAGGCTGAATGCCCTTTACCTGATTATATACATCTAAACCGGCATCCTTAGTAATCTTCTCTGCCTCTTCAATAGAAGCGATACCGTAGCTATTTAAAACGCCGTTGATTTTATCAATTCTTCTTTCATATGATTCAAATAAAGCCATTTTTCGTTACCTCCTTCTATTATTTAGCAATCTCTTTGTCAGTTCTAGGGTCAATAATCTTAACTGCATCAGCAACACGTCCATACTGTCCACAAGACTTCTCATATGCTGTGTTAGGGTCATCACCCTTCTTGATAAAGTCAGTCATCTTACCAAGATTTACAAACTTATAACCGATAATAAGATCATCTGCATCAAGAGCGATACCTGTTACATAGCCTTCTGCCATCTCAAGATATCTAGGACCTTTCTTAAGTGTTCCGTACATAGTACCAACCTGTGAACGAAGTCCCTTACCAAGATCCTCAAGTCCGGCACCAATAGGAAGACCATCCTCTGAGAATGCACTCTGTGTACGACCATAAACAATCTGAAGGAATAACTCTCTCATAGCTGTATTAATAGCATCACAAACAAGATCTGTGTTAAGTGCTTCCATAACTGTAAGACCCGGAAGAATCTCAGCAGACATAGCAGCTGAATGTGTCATACCTGAACATCCAATTGTCTCTACCAAAGCTTCCTGAATAATACCCTCTTTAACATTAAGTGTCAGCTTGCAGGCACCCTGCTGTGGTGCACACCAGCCAATACCATGTGTTAAACCGGAAATGTCCTTAACTTCTTTTGCCTGAACCCACTTTGCTTCCTCAGGTATTGGTGCACATCCATGATGTACGCCCTGAGCTACTGGGCACATGTTTTCAACTTCCTGTGAATAAATCATTGTTTATCTCCTTTCAAATATAAAAATCTAAAAGCGGTTTAGAATATCTTTGTAATTCAAACCATCAGTCATATTTTCTCATAAAAAGACAATTAAGTCTATAGCTTATTCAAAAAAATTATTATATGACAACATATATCAGGTGCCAAATGAGAAAAAATTTATTATAATGTATGAATATAAATATAATGATTCTAGATGAAAGTGAGGTACACACCATGAAACTTATAGATATGCATGTTCATACAACTGCATCTGATGGTTCCTGCACACCATCAGAAGTATGCCGGATGGCAATTGACAAAGACCTTGCAGCCATAGCCATTACTGACCATGACACAGTAGATGGAGTCAGTGAAGCTTTGACATATATAAGTAATATAGACAGCGATATTGAGATTATACCCGGTATAGAATTATCTTCTATATACAAAGGCACAGAAATACACATACTTGGATTTTATATGGACTACACAAACCCAGAATTAAACAAATGCCTTGAGAATGTTAAAAAGGCCCGTTTAGATAGAAATCTTGCCATGTGCCGATTGTTTCAAAATGATGGTATAGAAATTACACTTGAAAAGCTCCAGTCAGGTCATCCTGATACAGTTATTACCAGAGCTCATTTTGCGCGAGTTCTCATTGAAGAAGGCATTTGCAAAAACAAAGACCAGGCATTTAAAAAATACCTTAATCCCGGATGCAAATACTATATACCTGTGCCTGATATGAGCAGTGAGGATGCTATAGAATTAATTGCACGCTATGGCAAAGCATCTTTTCTGGCTCATCCTCTTCTCTACAATATGAGTACCAATGAGCTTGATGAAATGATAGCTCATTTTGCAGCCAAAGGCCTAACAGGTATAGAGGTATACCATTCATCAACAAATTCATACGACAGTGGCAGACTTCGTTCTTTTGCCACAAAGTATAACCTTCTTACTTCGGGTGGAAGTGATTTTCATGGAATAATCAAACCTGATATAGAGCTTGGCTCAGGAAGAGGGGATTTGTATGTAACATCGCATCATTTAACAAAACTCAAAGAGCACTGTGGTCTGATTTAGAAATTTGTGATTTAGCTCCACTTTACACATAGTACAAAAATGAGACTGTCATTGACAGTCTCTCCTATATATTTAGATATTGCAAAAGCCTGACCATATCGTCAGGCTTTTATTGATTTACTACTTATATTAGTCCTCTTCCTCTACTGCTGAACCCTGCTTTTCAAGTTCTGCAACTGCATTCTTGTGCATAGGAATACGACAATTCTTATTGTTACCAAACTCTACAATTATGGTTGTATCATCTACGATATCAAGAATAGTTCCATAGAAACCGCTTGTTGTCATGATATTATCACCAGGCTTCATCTGGCTGTGCATCTCATCTGTTTTTGCCCGCTGTTTCTTCTGAGGTCTGATCATCAGGAAGTATATAATTAGCGCAAATATACCAATATAAATTACTGTAAATAATAATGTACCTCCACCTGAAGCATTACTACCTGAAGCACTATTTCCGCCAGCTTCAGATAAAATCATACTTAAACTATTCATGTTTATTGTTCTCCTTTAATTATTTATTGTTAAACGTTCTATCATGGACTTTTTATAAGATTTAAAAGAGCCCTCTTCGATAGCCTGTCTAATCTCTTTCATCATATTATTATAAAAATACAAATTATGCAAGACACAAAATCTCATTCCAAGCATCTCATTTGCTTTAAGAAGATGTCTGATATATGCTCGGCTGTAATGCCTGCAAGCCGGACACTGACAGCCTTCTTCTATTGGTCTGTCATCCAGTTCGTACTTTGCATTAAACAGGTTTATCTTCCCATGATTTGTGTAAAGGTGTCCGTGTCGACCGTTTCGACTTGGATAAACACAGTCAAAGAAATCAATTCCCCGTTCAACACCTTCCAGTATATTGGCCGGCGTTCCGACCCCCATAAGGTAAGTAGGCTTGTCTTTTGGAAGATAAGGTACCACTTCATCCAATATATGATACATTTCTTCG
>JBJEMQ010000069.1:0-14298 GCA_051879755.1 Coprococcus sp.
AAACAGCGCGGATATGGTTATATTCAACAGATGCGATGAAAATTCAAAACGTGCTGAGTGGCGGCGCTCAATCCGGGCGGTTAACAGAAGAGCACAGATTGTATTTGAGATGAAAGATGGTTCGGTAGCTCAGGACGAGAATTCTGAAGAGGATCTGCCATATGATGTAAAAGCTGATGTTATAGAGCTTGAGGATGATGATTTTGGTATATGGTATGTAGATGCATCAGAAATTCCTGAAAGATATCTGGGCAAGAAAATACATTTTAAAGCTATGGTATATAAGCCAAGACAATATGGCAAAAATGTATTTGTGCCGGGCAGATTTGCTATGACATGCTGTGCTGACGATATAACATTTGTTGGTTATAAATGTTATTATGATGGTGCAAAGAATCTGGTTGACAGACAGTGGGTAGATGTAATTGCTGTTATCAAGAAGGAATATTATCCTGATTTCGGAGGCGACGGACCTGTACTTTATGCAGAGAAGGTAACACTTACAAGTCCTGCTGAAGAAGAAGTTGTATATTTCAGTTAATGATTTGTATGTAAATGCTTTGCGAGGCTGTGCACGGATTCGGAGATGCATTATGCCGGAAGAACTGGCCGGATTCGGAGATGTATTATGCAAAAAGAATTGCTCGGATTCGGCGCAAAGTCCCGCATATGGTTTGCTTGATATATACTGTATATTTATAAAAGTTTATAGATTATTTATTTGACAATCTGCTTTCGTTTTACTATCTTTGTAGTATGGGTATGCTCCGGGAGAGGTATCTGATGTATCAGATAGAAAGGAGCAGAATGTATAGTAAAATAATAAGTGGAGGAGTCATAGGAGTAGAAGGAATTCTCATACAGGTAGAGGCTGATGTAAATGAAGGCCTTCCTGTATTCAATATGGTTGGTTATCTTTCCTCTTGTGTTAAAGAGGCTGGAGAGCGGGTGAGAACAGCATTAAAAAACTCTGGTTTTCATCTGCCACCGAAGAGGATAACAATCAATCTTTCACCGGCTGCCATCAGAAAAGATGGTACTGCCTTTGATCTGCCTATAGCAATAGGAATTCTTACCTCGATGGGGGTTATCACACAGAACAAACTTAATAATACGCTTATAATAGGGGAACTTAGTCTGGATGGTCATGTAAATGCTGTATCGGGAGTGTTGCCTGTAGTTCAGTGCGCTTTAAAACAAGGAATAAACAGATGTATTGTTGCAGAGGAGAATGCAGAGGAGGCAGCACTGATAGAGGAAATGGAGGTTATACCTGTAGACAGTTTGAAGAAAGCTATAGATTATCTGAGTGATATCATAGTAATAGAACCTTATTATGTAGATGTAAATTCACTTCTTAATTCAGAGAGGGAACAGGAATATGGAGATTTCTCCGAGGTTATGGGACATGAAACATTAAAACGTGGGATAGAAATTGCTGCAGCAGGACTTCATAATGTACTTATGACAGGAGCAGCGGGCTCAGGAAAATCCATGATAGCAAAAAGAATTCCTACCATACTTCCAAAACTTACTTTTGAGGAAAGCCTTGAGATTACAAAAATATATAGTATAGCCGGATTATTGAAAGAAGGAAGACCAATAATAGGCAACAGACCGTTTAGAGCACCACATCACACTATATCCACACAGGCACTTGCCGGAGGCGGTAGAGAACCAAGACCCGGAGAAATAAGTCTTGCGCATAACGGTGTGCTATTTCTTGATGAGCTTCCGGAATTTCCCAGAAACACTCTGGAGATTATGCGGCAACCGTTAGAGGACAGGGAGGTTACTATATCAAGAATAAATGGTATATATCGTTTCCCAGCTGATTTTATGCTTGTGGCTGCCAGAAACCCATGCCCTTGTGGGCAGTATCCTGATGTTAATAAATGTACATGTACTTTAAATCAGATAAAAAGATATAATGCCAGAATAAGTAAACCGCTGATTGACAGAATCGATATAAATGTAGATGTAAGGAAGGTAGCTTATGAGGAGCTTTTCCGGGGAAAACAGGGAATGAGTTCTGCGGAGATGAGGGAACATGTACTTACTGCCCAGAATATGCAGAAAAAGAGATATAAAAATGAAAAAATAAGATTTAATTCGCAGATGGACACAGGTCTGTGTAATAAATATGTCAGATTATCAGAGAGTGAAAAAGATTTTATGAGGTATGTATTTGAAAATCAGGAGCTGTCAGCAAGGGGCAGTTACAGGATACTAAAAATAGCGAGAACCATAGCAGATATAGAAGAGAGTGAAAAAGTATGTGAAAGACATCTTAAAGAGGCTGTTTTTTTTAGAAATGCTGCCGAAGAGCAGTTTTAATAATGAAGAAAGGATTTTGTGATGACAGAAGAATTATTGCATTTGTGGATAGGAATGATAAATGGGATATCATCTGCAGTACTGGGCAGAATAATAGAATATTTTGGGGGTTTGGAAGCCTTGTGGGAGACAGATGAGGAAGCACTTAAGGATAATATAAAGGAAAAATATGCAGTATCAATTATTAAAAGCAGAAACCCTGATAAAATAGAGGAATATAGTTATAAATTGCAGGAAAGAAATATATCATATATATATCCGGGACATGTTTGCTATCCAAAACAGTTGATGAATATTCCTGATGCACCGATGCTTTTATACTTAAAAGGTAATATCGGGTTACTTAATGAGATTGATGACATTGCTATCGCGGTAGTCGGAGCCAGAAAGGCATCTGCATATGGAAGAAATAATGCGTATAGATTTTCTTATGACATGGCAGAAAGAGGAATTTGTATAGTTAGCGGTTTGGCATCCGGAATTGATGGCATGGCACATAAGGCTGCTCTTGATGCAGAAGGCAGGACCATAGGTGTATTGGGGTGTGGGATAAATATATGTTATCCAAAGGAGAACTATAGTCTGTATGAGAGAATGTCTCAGAATGGGCTTATAATATCTGAATATGGACTCGATGTTCCACCTGATGCATACAGGTTTCCTCTTAGAAACAGGATAATCAGTGGAATAAGCAGAGGAGTTCTGGTAGTGGAGGCCAGAGAAAAGAGTGGTTCTCTTATAACTGCTGACCAGGCTTTAGAGCAGGGAAGAGATGTATATGTTATTCCGGGCAGAATAAATGATGAGAACAGCAGGGGGTGTAATAATCTGATTAAACAGGGAGCTGCCTGTGTTACTGTACCTGATGATATTATTTTAAATATTACAGATTATAAAAAAACAGATAAAGATAATAAGGCTGATTTACTGTTGAAAAAAAGGACTTCGAAAAAAAATCTTGCACCTGATGAAAAAATGGTGTATAGTTGTGTGCGTTTGGAACAGAGACATATTGATGATATTTGTTCTGAAATTGATATGGCAGTATCAGATGTAGTGGAGATATTATTTTCGCTTGAACAGAAAAAAATGATACGACAGACAATGAGAAACTATTATGTGAGATGTTGAAAAAGATAAAATGTATGGAAGGAAAGTAGTCATGGCTAAAAATCTTGTAATAGTAGAGTCGCCTGCCAAGGCAAAAACTATAAAGAAATTTTTGGGGAATAATTATGAGGTTATAGCATCAAATGGTCATGTAAGAGATCTTCCTAAGAGCCAGCTGGGTATAGATGTTGAAAATGACTTTGAACCTAAGTATATTACTATAAGGGGTAAGGGTGATATACTTGCAACACTTAGGAAGGAAGTAAAAAAGGCAGATAAGATATATCTTGCAACTGACCCGGATCGTGAGGGAGAGGCTATTTCATATCATTTGGCAAAAGCATTAAAACTTGAAGGAAAAGATTATAAAAGAATAACATTTAATGAAATAACAAAGAATGCTGTGAAAAATTCTATAAAAGAAGCAAGAGAAATAGATATGAATCTTGTGGATGCACAGCAGGCAAGACGTGTATTAGACAGACTTGTTGGTTATAAGATAAGTCCTGTTCTTTGGGTTAAGATAAAAAGAGGTCTTAGTGCAGGACGTGTACAGTCTGTAGCACTTAAGCTTGTGTGTGACAGGGAAAAAGAAATAAATGAATTTATACCAAAGGAATATTGGACATTAAATGCATCCCTTGCATCAGATAAGTTAAAGAAGAATATAGAATTCAGATTCATGGGAAATGGCAGTGAAAAGGAAGAAATAAGTTCGAAAGAGGCATTGGACAGTATAATTTCTCAGATAGAGAATCAGAGCTTTAAAGTTAAGTCGGTAAAAACAAGTGAGAGAAATAAAAAGTCACCACTTCCGTTTACAACAAGTACATTACAGCAGGATGCTTCCTCTAAACTGAATTTTGCAACATCGAAGACCATGAGAATTGCCCAGCAGTTGTATGAAGGCGTTGATATAAAAGGTAAGGGGACAATAGGTCTTATAACATATCTTCGTACAGATTCTACACGTATATCAGATGAAGCAGTTGCAAATGCAAAGAAATATATAGTGGAAAACTATGGAGAACAATATATCGGAACAGGACATAAGACTGACAACTCAGGAAAGAAAATCCAGGATGCGCATGAGGCTATCAGACCTACAGATATCACACTTTCCCCTGTAAAGCTTAAAGAGCAGTTATCAAGAGATCAGTTCAGACTTTATCAGCTTATATATAACAGATTTCTTGCGAGCCAGATGGCGGGAGCGGTATATTCGGTAAAAACTGTAAAAGCGGAAGCCGGTGGATGTACTTTCCAGACATCTGCATCAAAGATAGAATTTGATGGATATATGACAGTTTACAATATTGATAATGAAAAATCAGAGCATGTAGCGGGAATAAACAATATTGATGAAGGTGATGAATTAAAGCTTGTATCACATGAAGAGAAACAGCATTTTACACAGCCACCTGCCAGATATACAGAAGCCCTTCTTGTTAAGACGTTAGAGGAGCTTGGAATAGGCCGCCCAAGTACTTATGCACCGACTATATCAACAATTCTTGCAAGAAGATATATTACAAAGGAAGAAAAGAAGCTGTATGTTACCGAGTTGGGTGAAGCTGTAAATCAGAGCATGGAGCAGGCATTTCCTGTTATAATAGATGTGAATTTTACTGCAAATATGGAGTCGTTGCTTGATAAGATTGGTGAGGGGGCTATTGACTGGAAAGTAGTAGTGCGCAATTTTTATCCTGATCTTGATGAAGCAGTAAAGAAGGCAGAAGCTGAGCTTGAATCAATAACTATAGAGGATGAGGTATCAGAAGAGTTATGTGATGTATGTGGCAGAAATATGGTCATAAAGTACGGACCTCATGGAAAGTTTCTTGCCTGTCCGGGATTTCCTGATTGCAAATCTACAAAGCCGTTTTTTGAGAAGATAGGTGTTTATTGTCCTTTGTGTGGAAATGATCTGGTTGTAAAGAAGACTCGTAAGGGAAGAAGATATTACGGCTGTTTGTCATCTCCGGATTGCGATTTTATGTCATGGGCAAAGCCGACTAATGAGAAATGTCCTGATTGCGGCAGTTATATGATTGAACGTGGAAATAAACTGCAGTGTTCTGATCAGAACTGCGGATATACATGTGACAGGAAGCAGGAAGTAAAATCAGAAAATTAAATAAATATGAATATAAGTTGCTTGTGCAGAAAAATATCTGACCGGAAATTATACAGATTTTGTAATAGCTTTTCGGGTTGTTATCTGTTTGGTATTGTGATAGAATGACAAATAGTTAGGTTTTTTTTATGCAAAAGCAACTTTTTTGTATTATGGATACGGAGGGAACGTAATGAGTGTACAGTTGTTAGATAAAACAAGAAAAATTAACAAATTATTACACAATAATAACTCTCATAAGGTAGTGTTCAATGATATTTGTGATGTATTAAGTGATATATTGGCTTCAAATGTTATGGTAATCAGTAAGAAAGGAAAGATTCTCGGTATTAAAAATCGTGATGATATACCTGAAATACATGAATTGATAGAAGACAGTGTAGGACTTATGATTGACAGTATGTTAAATGAACGACTCCTGCTTGTACTGTCAACAAAGGAAAATGTTAATTTGACAACTTTGGGGTTTGATGGAGAGAACATTGATAAGTATCAGGGATTGCTTCTACCTATAGATATAGCCGGAGAGCGACTGGGTACATTATTTTTATACAAGATGGATAATCAGTATGATATAGATGATATTATACTTGGTGAATACGGAACTACAGTTGTAGGCCTTGAAATGATGAGAGCGCTTAACGAAGAAAATGCAGAAGAGGATAGAAAAATTGCTATAGTAAAGTCGGCAATCAATACACTGTCATTTTCAGAGCTTCAGGCAATCAAGCATATATTTTCGGAGCTTGAAGGTAATGAGGGGATTCTTGTAGCAAGCAAGGTAGCAGACAGGGTTGGAATAACGAGGTCTGTTATAGTAAATGCTTTAAGAAAATTTGAAAGTGCAGGAGTTATCGAGGCACGTTCTTCCGGAATGAAGGGTACATATATAAAAGTTATAAATGATGTTGTATTTGATGAATTAAATAAACTGTAGATTTTTACAAGAGAAGGAGATGCGATATGGTACCAGCAATAGTAACGCTTATTGTAGGAGTAGGAATAGTGTGTATCAGCTTTTTTATAGCTGATAATAAAAAAACTCAGGAAGAAGAAATTACTGATGAAGGAATTGAGAATATAAAAAAACAGATTACCGAATATGGCGACAATCTGGTTCAAAAGTATAAAGATGATATAAAGGATTCTTCTGAAACTGTAACAAAACAGATGAAGGAAGATTCAGATAATATATTAGAGCAGATAAAAAATACTTCTGACAAAACATTAGAACAGATAAAAACTGATTCGGATAATGCATCAAAGCAGGTGAAAGATGATTCGGAAAAAGCACTTGAACAGATAAAAGCTGATTCAGAAAAAACATCAGAGCAAATAAAATCTGATTCAGATAAAGCATTAGAACAGTTGAAGACTGATTCAGATAAGGTATTGGAACAGATAAAAAACGATTCTGACAAAGCGGTAGAACAAATAAAGACTGATTCAGATAAGGCTTTGGAAGATATTAAGTCTGTTTCGGATACTGTATTGAAACAAATGAAAGATGATGCAGACAAGTCATTAGAGCATACACGGAAGGAGATAGAGACGTGTTCTAAGGCATTGGCAGAGAAAGCCAAGAAGGAAATGATTGACTATATTAATAAATGTCTTGCTGATGCGTATGCAGTCTATGATCCGGATAATATAGCACTTCCTGATAAAGAGGTTAAAAACAAGGACGTTCAAACTAAATCAGATGAAGTTTCGAAAACAGAGGATACCACTGTTGACGAGAAGAAATCAACAGAGACCGGCATTACACCGGAGGTTGACAAGAATACATCAGAGGGGAATAGTGTTTCGGATGTAGAAGTAGTTAACAGTGTCGAGAATAATGCTTCAGTAAAAACAGAAAAGGATACCAAAACAGAAGATAAAAATAAAAAGAATAACAGATCCAAAAACAGAAATGCTAAGAATAGTAAATCTGAAGCTTCAAAGCAGGAAGAACAGAAGCCTGTAATTGAAGATATATGGGATGAGGAAAAAGATATAGAAAAAGAAGTTGAGGAGCTTTATAACGAAGGATTTGGCATTATGGAAATTGCTAATCAACTGGGAATAGGTGTTGGTGAGGCAAAAGTAATTATTAAAAATATTGAAAAGAAGTAAAGCATAAGCTTCATTAAGGAGACAGGCTATGAACAAAAGATATTTTTTAAGAGGATTGGGAATAGGTCTTATAATAGGCGGGATTGTTATGTTTGTGGCATTTCAGACATATAAACCATCTGAGAGTGGTTCGGTTGATAAATCTCTGATAGTAGCTGAGGATAAAGATAGCTCAGAAGATAATACTGAAAAGGTGACTTCTGAAGAAAAAGTAACAACTGCTGAGGCTACAACAGAAAAAACAACAGAGAAAGCAACAGAAGAAGTGAATAAGACTGATAAAACTTCCGAGGAAAAAACAACCGAGAGTAAGGATTCTGAAAAAACGACCTCTGATAATGATGTAACAGAGAAGACAACCGAAGAAAAAACTACGGAAAAAGACTCAACGGAAAAAGCAACTACAGAGAAATCTACAACTGAGGAAAAAACAGAAAAGGTTACAACGGAAAAAGCAACAGAGGAAGTGACTACAGAAGCTCCAAAGCCGGAAGCAGTAAAAAATAGTTCAGGTGTAGGTGGATATATAACTATTGTAGAGGGAATGAATGCTCTCGATATATGTGAAGCTCTTGAAACTATAGGAGTAGTGAGTGATAAATGGGATTATTATAACTGGCTGCTTCAGTCAGGTTATTCAGAAAGCCTGATGCAGGGAACATATTATTTTACAGGAAATGAAAGTTATGCAGGAATAGTATGGATTTTGCTTGGTAATCAATAATTTGCAATAGAAAAAATACTTAAAAAAATGCTTGATAGGATTTCTGCTTTGTGTTATACTCGATTTTGCGTGAGTACGCAGAAAAAAATACATGTTGGCTGATATTTGGCGTGGTGCCTATAGCTCGGGTGTTCCAAGTATATGAAGCTGACAGAAGAATTTAACCATGGAGGTAGAAAAAATGAGCGTTATTTCAATGAAACAGTTATTAGAGGCAGGTGTACATTTCGGACACCAGACAAGAAGATGGAATCCTAAGATGAAGCCATACATCTATACAGAGCGTAATGGTATTTATATTATCGATCTTCAGAAGTCAGTAGGTATGGTAGATGATGCTTACAATGCTATAAGTGAGTGCGTGGCAAATGGAGGTAAGATTCTTTTTGTTGGTACAAAGAAGCAGGCTCAGGACTCAATAAAGAGTGAAGCAGAGCGTTGTGGTATGTATTATGTAAATGAGAGATGGCTTGGTGGTATGTTAACAAACTTTAAGACTATCCAGACCAGAATCGAAACACTTAAAAAGTATGAAGCTATGGAAGCTGATGGTACATTCGATGTTCTCCCTAAGAAAGAAGTTATCCAGATTAAGAAGGAGATGGAGAAGCTCGAGAAGAATCTTGGTGGTATCAAGGATATGAAGGAAATCCCTGATATGATTTTCATTGTAGACCCTAAGAAGGAGAGAATTTGTATTCAGGAGGCACATTCACTTGGTATTAAGCTTGTAGGTATCGCTGATACAAACTGTGATCCGGAAGAACTTGATTATGTAATCCCTGGTAATGATGATGCTATAAGAGCAGTTAAATTAATCGTTTCTAAGATGGCAGATGCTGTTATCGAGGCTCAGCAGGGAGCAGATGCTGTTGATACAGACAGTGAAGACGAGACAGAAGCAGAGGATGCAGTAGAAGAGTAATTAGTTTTATATAAATATATTCGGAGGTAAATAGATATGGCTATTACAGCAGCTCAGGTTAAAGAGTTAAGAGAAATGTCAGGCGCTGGTATGATGGATTGTAAGAAGGCTCTTACAGCAACAGAAGGTGATTTCGATAAGGCAATAGAATGGTTGAGAGAAAAAGGTCTTGCAACAGCACAGAAGAAGGCCGGAAGAATTGCAGCAGAGGGTATTGTTGCAACTGTTATTTCAGAGGATGGCAAGACAGCTACAGTTCTTGAGGTTAATGCAGAGACAGATTTCGTTGCAAAGAACGAAGTATTCCAGACATATGTTAAGGAAGTTGCAGAGCAGATTAACACATCAGATGTTGCTGACGTTGAGGCTCTTAATGCAGAGAAATGGGCTCTTGATCCATCAATTACAGTTGCAGAGAAGCATGCAGCTATGATTGCTAAGATTGGTGAGAACATGAATATCAGAAGATTTGAGAAAATCGTTACAGATGGTATGGTGGTTTCATATATACATGCCGGCGGTAAGATAGGTGTTCTTGTTGAAGCTGATACAGATGGTTCAGGTGCAGAGCTTGAGGAGTGCTTAAAGAATGTAGCTATGCAGGTTGCAGCTATGAATCCTAAGTATGTTTCAACTGAGGATGTATCAGAAGAATATAAGGCTAAAGAGCTTGAGATTCTTGTTGCTCAGGCAAAGAATGATCCTAAGAATGCTAATAAGCCGGATAATATTATTGAGAAGATGGTACAGGGAAGACTTAACAAGGAACTTAAGGAAGTATGTCTTCTTGAGCAGGAATATGTTAAGGCAGAAAATAAGGAGAATGTTTCACAGTACGTTGCAAGCGTAGCAAAGGCTGTTGGTTGCAAATTAGCTGTTAAGAAGTTTGTTCGTTTTGAGACTGGCGAAGGTCTTGAAAAGAAGAATGAAGACTTTGCTGCTGAAGTTGCTGCACAGATGGCTGGAAAGTAGGAAATATTTCCCAGAACAGATAAAAACGAAAAAAGTAAAATAACAAGGCATCATTGCTTATGGAAATATAAGTGATGATGCCTTTTTTTCCGTGTA
Organism: Coprococcus sp.; assembly: GCA_051879755.1. GTDB lineage: Bacteria > Bacillota > Clostridia > Lachnospirales > Lachnospiraceae > Coprococcus. Next base: position 10,420 of record JBJEMQ010000069.1, read on the forward strand.
GTGTATTCGGGATTTAGGTTGGAGCTGGTATTTAAAAATAAATATTGAAAAGGAGATATGGTTAAGGTATCATAAGGGTAGATAAAGAAGTTCATAGTCTTGTAATGACAGGATTTGAAGAACGCAGGTAATTATACAGCTTATGAGCTTAAAATTATTCAAAGGAGATAATGTAATGAATTTGAAATGTCCTAATTGCGGTGGTTCTGTTGTACTTAATCCGGAAACCGGAATGATGGAATGCGTACAATGCAAAAGTTCAATAAATGATAGCTTTTCAGACAGAAAGACAGACTTGGATATTGCGGAAGATATTCTTTTTGATAAAGAAATTGCTTTGGAATTTGCAAAGAAAGACAGAGCAGTCAAATATTTGAAGAACAGTAAAGATAATATTGGTGATAATGAAAATGAAATAGGAATTAGTGATGATGATAAAGCTGCATATATGAGTATGAATATATATAACTGTACTTCATGTGGAGCCAGATTAATGATTAATGATAAGGAAACATCTACCTTCTGTGCGTATTGTGGTCAGCCCACTATTGTATTTGAACGTGTTTCGGAGGAATTGCAGCCTGATTTGATTATACCATTTACAGTTACAAAGGAAGTGGCGGTAAATCTTATAAAAGAGAAGCTTATGAAAGGCAAATATGTTCCTAATGAAATAAAAAATTTTAAAATTGATAAACTTCGTGGTATATATATTCCATTTTGGCTTGTTTCTACGAAAAACAGAACGGCAATGAAACTTTCAGGTACAAGAACTAAAACTACAGGTGTAGGTAGCGGAGAGTCTGAAGATAAGCCGGTTAATTTATTCAGAGACATGGAATGTGATTTTGACCGAATAACAGTAGATGCGACAAGGCGTCTTAATGATAATATATCAAGGCGCCTTGAACCGTATGATATGCGGCAGCTTAAACCATTTGATATTGGGTATTTGTCAGGCTTTTATGCCGATAAGTATGATGTGCCTGCAGAAGAGGCTGTATATATGGCAAAAAAGCGGAGTATAGAATTTATGAAGCCGGAGATATTTGATTCCTGTGATGGCGTAAATAATATTTCAATAAGGTCAGAAGATAATAAAGTAAATATTACAGATATAGAGTATGCGATGCTTCCGGCATGGTTTATTACTTTTAGATATAAAGGAATTATTTATACAATAGTAGTAAATGGGCAGACAGGAAAGGTTGTAGGAAATGTTCCTGTTGATAAAGCAAGGGTTGGAGCAGCGATAGGTATATTGTCAATCGTGGTTACATTTGTTACTACTATGATATCATTGTTTGCGGGTAATATGTGGTATGACTATCAAGGTTCGTCAGATGCGAAGGAGGGAATAGATGCAATTTATTGTATTATAGTCCCTCTTGTACTGTTCTCATTTTATATATTTATAACAGGCATCAGCCGTGCCAAAGCAGCCAAGATGGACAGATATAGATTTAAAGGCAGCAGTATTACAAAATATGTTAAGAAAAGGCAGGATAAGACATGGGTGCGTTAATTATTATATTTGTAGCCATAGGTATTATAACAGGAATAATGATTACAATTGGTATTGTATGCAGAGGCTTTGTCAAATCAAATAATATAGGAGAAGAAATAGGCGAAAGTACAGATTTTATGCGACCTGGAAGTGCTATCTTTCATGCAATGTTTGATGATATGATTGCAGTGTTTAGTGATGCATACAAAAGATAGAGATTATATAATTATTTATCTTCATGAGGTGATGTAAGAATGAATATTGAGCTCAAAAATAAATTATCCCAAATGGAAAAATATAAGGAACAGTGCAAAGATATTTTCCGTTGGGATAATGGTGTTATTAAATATATTGCAGCAATTATTTTTGCAGGCATGGATGCTGATATAAATAAGGACAAAATTGCTGAAATGAAAAAACTTATTAATGAGAATACAAATCGTTTCTCGGCTTTTAGAAATTCATTTCAGCCATTGCTTTGTATATTACTTTCAGTTGAGGATAATCCGGAAGAATTATTTATGCATATGAAAGAACTGGCACAGCTTTTTAAGCAGGAAAAGATTGTTAATAATGCATATACATCAGCTGCATGTTATTATATAGCACGAAACAGTCGCCCGGAGGATTATAAAAATATCGTTATATGCTTTAAGCAGCTTTATAAAGGTATAAAAAAAGAATATCCGTTAATTACAGGTATAGATGATTATATGTATTTTGCAATTATGGCAATGCAGGGACTTAATGTAAAGGATACTATAGAACGTTTGGAGAATATAACAAAACAATTGCAGGTTTGCGGAATGAAGAGAGATGAACTTCAGGCACTTGCGATGGCTGTCCTGTTACTGGAACGCGATGATGATAACCTTATTCAGAAGGTTATTGCTATGAATAATAATCTGACGGAACGTGGGATTTCATTGAAAAGTGATGGAATGTCACCTGATATAGCTGTTTTGGCAGAACTTGCAGAAACGGATAATGATATAGTTGATGAACTGATTGAAACAGTTGAATATATAAAAGGTCTTGACGGTTATGGCGACGAATATATTGATGATATGATGAGAAATGTTATAGCCATATTGTTTTTGACTTATGGAAGTAAGTGTAAGGTTCTGGTAGTGCTTCAGACATTATGCGTTATGGTACTCATGATGTCATGTTCTTCCTCTGCATTATCTTTGTAAATTCTGCAAATTAGTTCACATGCTAGATAAGCGCAAAGATAAGCGGAATAGTAAGTAATGATAACAGACTGGAAATTAATGTCATGGAGGCACCGACAGAGGTATCCTGTCCATATGCTGCCGGTATTATTATGGTGTTTAAGCCAAGAGGCATTGCAAGCGTGCATATTGCAAGAGAAAGTATCTCAGAATTTATTCCGGATGCTTTAAATAATAATATAAAGAGAACAGGTATAGCGATAAGTCGTATACATGACAGGATATATATTCTTGTATTGTTAATAAGAGATTTAAATGGATATTGGCCTATAATCATGCCTGTAAGAAGCATGGCGATAGGTGACATGCAGTTTCCAAAAGAGGATATTGTGCTTAATACAAATCCGGGTAATGGTATAGAAGTGAGTCCTAAGATAATTCCAATAACTATGGCTATACATATTGGATTAATAAGGGAGGATAACCTTATCTTCCCTTCATTACCTTTAAGCCAGCTGATACCAATAGTATAAGTAAATACAGTCAGAGGAATAGTGTAAATCATATATGCAAATAAAAAGTCTTCACCAAATATTCCAAGAGCTAATGCATTTCCCATGAAATTATAGTTAGGCGTGATAAGCGAATAACGAAATAGGTTTTTCTTATAATTGTCAGATGCCAGAATGCCTGATATAAATACAGATATAGCAATGGTTATAATAAGTACAACAATAGATATGCCTAATGTAGATATATAATGTGAAAGATTATCTATTGTGCACTTATCTATAAATGTATTCAAAATCAGACAGGGAATAAGAAGACAGTTTTCAAGCTTTGCAAAAATTGAAGCTGAAGTTTCAGGTATGACTCTTGATTTTGATAAGATATATCCGGACAAAATAAATAGAAACAAAATGAGCATTTGATTAAAGGTTGTAAATAAAATCTGCATGGCTAAATCTCCTTTTAGTACAGAAAGTACATATCTGTATTATAGATTTAGTATGTGCAGAACAGATAATAAAATATACAAAAAAATGCACCAGAGAGGAATCGAACCTCCGCACACGGCTCCGGAGGCCGTTGCTCTATCCACTGAGCTACTGATGCAGTAATAATATAATACTATAAATTGATACGAATATCAAATAGAAATTGTAGTCAGACAGGATGTTCTGTGCTAAATCATAA
>JBJEMQ010000070.1:0-3210 GCA_051879755.1 Coprococcus sp.
AATAGGCATAAAATGATGAAAATGCAGATTTAGTATAGAAATATTCTGAATTTAATGAGAATATATACATGAGAATAATAGAAAAATTTGATTTTTAGTTGCCTAAGTAAGATGGGAGCAATGAATATGTCAGCTAATGAATATATGAAAGCGCAGAAGCTTGGTGAAAAAAGATATCAGGCAGCTGTATTAAAAAATGAATATCCATATCTGCCTGTACTTGATGATATGATATCAACGGCGGATATAGAATGTGAGGTTAATCTGGGATTACAGAATGTGCCACTGGATCATGTGGTAGGTACTGCTACTTCTGCCAGAACGACAGCATTTGCAAGTAATTTCATGCCGATACTCGATTTGAAGACAGAATTTGGCTCAAAATGGTCTGCTCTGTGTGACTCACACATAGAGGAAGGGATTCATGACCCGATTAAGGCATATGAATATATGAATAAATATTATGTAATTGAAGGAAATAAACGGGTAAGCGTATTGAAATATTTTGGCGCTGATTCCGTTCCTGCTGTAGTAATACGTAAGGTGCCAAAGAAGAATGATACTATTGAAAATAAGGTTTATTTTGAATATATTGATTTCCATAAACAGACAGGTATTAACTATATTCTGTTTTCACAGCCCGGCAGCTATGATAAGCTTAGAGAATATATAGGATTGGTTCCGGGAGAAACTTTTTCTGAGGATGCAAGAATGGATTTTAATTCGGCGCGTCTTTCATTTGAAAAAGCATTTAGGGCTAAAAAGGGCGGAGACAGCCTGACAATTACACAGGATGATGCGCTTCTCGTATTCCTCAGCGTATATGGATATACTGCGCTAAAGGAAATGACGGGTGATGAGGTAAAAGAGAGTGTTGACAAGATATGGGATGAGATACTTTTGAGCAGTCACAAAAAGGAAAATGTGGTACTGCCTAAGCTTGACCCTGTGGAATCTAAGAAAAAGCTGTTTACAAAGAAACCTGACCCGAGCAAAAAGCTCAAGATAGCATTTGTATATGATAAAGACCCCGAGAATTCTGTATGGATATACAGTCATGAATTGGGAAGACTAAAAATAGAGGAAATATATAAGGATAAGATAAGTACAACTACCTGCTGTCATATAGATAATAATGAAAAACTGGCTGAATGTCTTAATGAACTGGCTGAAGAAGATTATGATGTAATATTTACAACAGGTCCGGAGATGCTTCCGGAATCTCTCAGAGTGGCTGTGGAATATCCTGATATAAAGATTTTAAACTGTTCACTTAATATGTCTACAAGTCATGTCAGAACATATTATGCAAGAATGTATGAGGCAAAATTCATAACAGGTATTGTTGCCGGATGTCTGTGTACAAATGACAGGATAGGCTATGTGGCAGATTATCCTATATTTGGAACTGTTTCGAATATAAATGCATTTGCCATAGGTGCTAAGCTGGTAAATCCAAGAGCAAAGATATATGTTGAGTGGACTAAGATGCGTGGAGCAAATCCAAAGGAGCGTTTTAAGGAACTGGGTATATCATATATTTCCGACCGAGATATGATATCTCCTTTGGAAGCCTCAAGAGAATTTGGACTTCATTGCAATGAGAATGGTGAGATAAGAAATCTTGCCATGCCATTTCATAACTGGGGTGCATTTTATGAGAGGATAGTAAAAACTATTCTGGATGGAAACTGGAAGCAGGAAGAGAAAAATGAAACTGCAAAAAGTGTAAATTACTGGTGGGGAATGTCAGCCGGGGTTATAGATGTTATCTGTTCAAAACATCTGCCTATTGGTACTATGCGGCTTGTTAATCTGATGAAAAAAATGATTAAAGAAGGCTCGGTTACACCATTTTATGGGAAACTGTACTCGCAGCAGGGCGTTGTAAGAGATGATGCTGACGGAGAGATGCTTCCGGAGGACATAATCAAAATGGACTGGCTGGCTGAAAATGTGGTAGGTTATATTCCTGATATGTCGGAGCTTATAGATGACGCAATAGATGTGGTAAATCTACAGGGCGTAAACAGTCCTTCAGATTTGGCGCTTAAGTCATAAATGGCATTTTAGATATAAATACTTTAAGATAATATGATAGTGGAGCAGTAGGTTAATGAAGATTCTTGTTTTGGCAGATGAGGAGTCCAAGTACTTATGGGATTACTTCGATAAAAGTAAAATAGAGGATATAGATTTGATTATATCCTGTGGTGATCTGGCACCACAGTATTTATCATTTCTTGCAACCTTTTCACATGCACCGGTACTTTATGTACATGGTAATCATGATGGATGTTATGCAGATATACCACCGGAGGGATGCATCTGTATAGATGATAATATATATGTCTACAAAGGTATCAGGATAATGGGATTAGGTGGCTCGATGGATTACAAATCCGGCAATTCGAAGCATCAGTATTCGGAAAGGGCAATGGAATGGCGTATACGCAAATTGACTCTCAAGCTGATAAAAAACAAGGGGTTTGATATACTTGTTTCCCATTCACCTGCCTATGAATTGAATGATTCCAAGGATTTGCCGCATACAGGATTTAAATGTTTCAGAACCTTGATGGAGACGTACAAACCAAAATATTTTGTGCATGGTCATGTCCATATAAATTATGGTCGTGATTTTGTGCGGGAATCAAAATATATGGATACAACAATTATAAATGCATTTGAAAGATATATTATAGAAATATAATGAGTAAAAAAGATAATTATAAACGTTTTGAGGTGGTTCTGATATCATGGAGAGCCACCTTTTACTATTTTGTACACTATGGCGCAATTTTGCGAAAGCCGGAGAAAGATATTTTCGTGAGCAGGATTGATTGTATATGAGGCTGCTTTTCAAAATAATAAATTTGTTGTAAATAGTATTTTTTTATTATTTTTATTTAGAAATCACTTGAATATGTAATTATTTTGCCTCATTCCTTGCATAGATGGTGATTTTTTGATAAACTATTCCGTGGTTATAAGATGTTCATCTCACAGCAAGAACACAGAGGCGTTATTGATTTGAAAGGAGATAGAGGTTTGGAAAAGGGAAGTGTTGAATATAATAAAGCAATAGAAGAATTGGTACGATACTGTAATGATTCCGGAAGAATAGACCAGAACCTCTATGTTACATATGATGTAAAAAGGGGCCTTCGTGATTCTAACGGACAGGGTGTTTTGACAGGTCTTACAGAG
>JBJEMQ010000071.1:0-3200 GCA_051879755.1 Coprococcus sp.
CATAATTAATTATAATAAAATGGAGGTCAGCTTTATGTCAGTTTTATCAGGTCTTACTCCTTCAAATGTATTTAGATACTTTGAAGAAATATGCAGTATTCCACATGGCTCAGGAAATACTCTTGCTATCAGCAATTATCTGGCAGATTTTGCAAAGGAACATTCACTGAGATTTATTCAGGATACAAATAATAATGTTATTATATATAAAGAAGGAACTTCAGGCTATGAACATTCTGCGCCCGTCATGCTTCAGGGACACATGGATATGGTATGTGAGAAAGATGCCGGATGCCAGACAGATTTCACAAAAGATGGTCTGACATTGAAGCTTGCCAATGGTATTATTTCTGCTGAAGGAACTACTCTGGGCGGCGATGATGGTATAGCAGTAGCTTATATACTGGCCATTTTAGACTCATCAGATATACCTCACCCACCTATTGAAGCAATATTTACGGTAGATGAGGAAATAGGAATGCTGGGGGCTGCTGCGCTCGACTGTACACCATTGACCTCACACATAATGCTTAATCTTGATTCAGAAGATGAGGGACATCTGCTGGTAAGCTGTGCCGGAGGCGTAACTGCTTCATGTAAGCTTCCTGTTTCTTATCAGACTACATCTTCTATATATCATATAGTAAAGCTCAATGTATCCGGTATATGCGGAGGACATTCAGGTGTTGAAATAATCAGACAGGGAGCAAATGCTGATAAAATACTAGGCCGCATATTATATGACATTTCAAAGCAGCTTCATATAAATATTATAAATATCTCCGGAGGCAACAAGGATAACGCAATACCAAAAGAAGCCCAAGCTGATATTGCGATTTATTCACCTGATGATTTAGACAGATTTATCGGACTGCTGCAGAAAGAAAAAGAGATTTTATCACATGAATATACTTCCTCTGATCCAGATATACACATATCATATGAAGTTATTTCAGATATCGCAAATAACAAAGCAGATATTATGACTGATGACTCAACAACAAAGGTCATTACTGCACTTATTCTTCTTCCAAACGGAATACAGAAAATGAGTCATGATATAGAGGGACTTGTTCAGACATCTTTAAACCTTGGAATTATGAGAACTGAGAAAAGCTTTCAAAACAGCCATGTAATCTTCAGTTTTTCTGTAAGAAGCAGTGTAAAGACAGAAAAGGAATATCTTGTAAATCAATTGGAATGTCTTATGAGCTCCCTTGGCGGAACAATAGACTTAAACGGGGAATATCCTGCCTGGGAATATAAAAAAGACTCTCCTTTACGCAGCCTTATGATAGAAATATTTAATAAACAATATGGACATGAACCTGTTATAGAAGCACTTCACGCCGGTGTAGAATGTGGTATTTTCAACGAAAAGATACCGGATTTTGACTGCGTATCATTTGGTCCTGACATTAAAGATATACACACTACAAATGAATGTATGTCAGTAGACAGTATAGTCAGAACATGGAACTACCTTTTAGAAATACTTAAGCGGCTTAAATAAGCCGCTTAATATTACATTAAAAAAAGCCCCAACCCAACAGCTCTGTGTCTGCCAAATTAGAACTTTCCTTTAGTGGGCCGCCGGGGGCTCGAACCCCGCACACCCTGATTAAGAGTCAGGTGCTCTACCAAATGAGCTAGCGGCCCGTATTCATTTTTATGTCATCCCGCTGACGACATATGCTATTATATATTAACAATTCTACAAATGCAAGTGTTTTTTTAATTTTTTATGCACAAAAAAGTAATGCTTTTTTATGCATATTTCATATGCGGTTATCTCTTCTTTTTAATGCCATCTATGCTGTTTAATACCTTTTTTACCTCGGTATAGTTTTTATAGGTATTCACCGCCACATTATTTATCTTTCTTTTTCCATATATATATGCTGTTATTTTTCTTTGCAATTTATTATACCCCATTTTATTACTTCCATTCCATATCTTACTATTAATATATGTAGTTATTTAGAATTGAATATCATTTTTTGCTATGTTATTATATTTTTCAAGATTGACTCTGAACAGATTAATATTTGAGAGGCTTTTATCTCAGTCGGAGATTGTACTCCCACTGAGACTAGTTTGTTTTTTAACTCGCCACTTATAGAGGTGGGAGTCTTCTCCAACCGAGATAAATAATAAATTATAGAGAGGTATATTATGAGACTTAGAAATGTAAAGGGTTCTCGTGAAACTATTGCTGCAAATGACTATGTAATTCACGAAGAAGAAAAATTGAAGGGTCATTGGCATGAATTTTTCGGGAACAACAACCCTGTTCATATAGAAATTGGCATGGGAAAAGGTCAGTTTATTATGGAACTTGCAGAAAGGAATCCCGACATAAATTATATTGGTATAGAAAAATATTCCAGTGTTCTTGTACGTGCTATTGAAAAACGTGAGCAGAAGGAAGACATGAACAATTTATATTTCATCAGAATGGATGCAGAATATATTACAAATGTTTTTGACACAAATGAAGTTGACCGTATATATCTGAATTTTTCTGACCCATGGCCTAAAGACCGTCATGCCAAAAGACGTCTGACATCGACTCATTTTCTTGGGCTTTATGACAATATTCTAACACCGTCAGGAAGAATTATATTTAAAACAGACAATATCGATTTATTCAACTTCTCGTTGGAGCAGATTCCTGAAGCAGGCTGGATTATTGAGAATTATACAAATGATTTGCACCATTCTGAATATAACGAAGGAAATATTATGACCGAATATGAGGCAAAATTCTCTGCTATGGGAACACCTATAAACAGACTCGTTGCTTACAGAGAAAAGTAAACTTAATTTATTGACACAAATATACATGTATAATAAAATTATTACGACTTTATTTTTAGGAGATTTCGTTCATGAAAAAATATACTAAGAAGCAAAAGCAATTGCTTTCTATGCTGACTGCTTCTATTTTTATAATCATGAGCGTTTTTTGTATAAATGGTAACTTTTATTCATCTGCAGAGGAATCTGACTATTGGGGAGATGAATACTATGAAGATGAAGAAGCTACTGAATCTGAATATATCATTACAACTGAATATCCTGACGAACTGGGAAGAGAACCTGATATCGTGGCAAATGCTGCCATAATAATGGATGCAGCTACAGGCAATATTCTCTATGAAAAAAATGCCTATGATAAGAAATATCCTGCCAGCATA
>JBJEMQ010000072.1:0-3186 GCA_051879755.1 Coprococcus sp.
TAATAGAAAAGCAGTCAACTCTGTTTGATGTAATCTCATATTCAACTACTACATCATCAAGTCCAAGTGCCTTTACAGCATCATCACCCGGCTTTACATTTGCAGTTGACGGAAATACATATACTCCGTCTTCCGGCGCCTCCGGATAGAAATCCCTTGATGAACCAAGCTCTTCGATGCCGCACATCATACCATTTGACTCGACTCCACGAAGCTTTCCCTTCTTTATCTTTATGCCATCCGGATACTCATTATTATCACCATGAGCTGCTGCTACCTTTCCACCATCTAAAACTACAGGTATTACATCCTGTTCTTTTACATTTTTAGCACCTGTAACTATCTGTACAGGTTCATCCGCACCAATGTCTACCTGGCATACTACCAATTTATCTGCATCAGGGTGCTTCTCCATTTTCAATATTTTTCCTACTACTATCTTCTCAAGGTTCTTATCCTTTTTTTCATAATTCTCTACATGTGAACCTGAAAGAGTCATTGCATCAACAAATTCCTGAGCTGTAACATCAAGGTCAGGAACATATGCTTTTATCCATGAAAGTGGTGTATTCATATCAAATAATCTCCTTTTATTTATATACTCTCTAATTGCTTTATACTTCTTATTATGCAATGAATAACCCGTAACCGGTCATTCCGGCTTATTCATTCCTTATTGTCATTAGAACTGCTCTAAAAATCTGACATCATTCTCATAGAGAAGTCTCATGTCATCTATCTCATATTTAAGAAGTGTTATTCTCTCAAGTCCTATACCAAAAGCAAAGCCTGAATATACCTCAGGGTCTATTCCGCAGGCACGAAGTACATTTGGATGAACCATACCACAACCAAGTATCTCTATCCAGCCACTGCCCTTACATACACGACAGCCCTTGCCGCCACACTTGAAACATGTAATATCACATTCTGCTGATGGCTCTGTAAATGGAAAATGATGCGGTCTGAACTTAACTTTTGTATTCTCTCCAAAGAATTCCCTTGCCCACTGCTGTAATGTACCCTTAAGGTCTGCCATCGTTATACCTTTATCTATAACAAGTCCCTCTACCTGATGAAAGGATGGTGAATGAGTTGCATCTACCTCGTCAGCCCTGAACACCCTTCCCGGTGACAATATTCTTATAGGAAGCTTACCCTTTTCCATAACTCTCGCCTGAACAGGTGATGTCTGCGTCCTAAGAAGTATCTCTTTATTAATATAGAATGTATCCTGTTCGTCTTTTGCAGGATGATTTGCCGGAATATTAAGCATCTCAAAATTATATTTATCATATTCTACTTCCGGACCATCTACTATCTCATAACCCATTCCTATAAATACACGTTCCAGATCTTCAAGCGCTTTCTGATTAGGATGTCTGTGTCCAACAAGCTTTCTTGTACCAGGCAAAGTAACATCTATTGTTTCTCTCTTCATTTTTTCTGTACGGATAGCCTGATTTATAGATTTTGTTTTTGCCTCAAGAGCTGTCTCTATAGCTGCTCTTGCTTCATTTACCAGCTGTCCTACCTTTGGTCTGTCTTCAGGCGCTACATCCTTCATACCTTTAAGCACCTGTGTAAGCTCACCCTTCTTACCAAGGATTGCTACTTTTACATCATTAAGTGATGCAAGAACATCTGCTTCTTCAATTTTTGCCAGTGCTTCAGCTTTAATAGCCTCTAACTTTTCCTTCATTTTGTTTCTCCTTTTTTAATATGTTACATCCCTTAAATTCATTTCGACGTCAAACCTGAACAAAGTGTTTCGCAAATGAAACGCCAGTGCCACTTATTAGTCGCTTTAGCAGCAGAATTTCCTGCTAAATAAAAAAACGCCCCTGAAAAGGGACGAAATCAACCGCGTTACCACCCTGATTCCGGATTACTCCGGCACTCATTAGATACTTAACGCATATCACACGTCATTTCCTACAAACCATGGTCTTCAGAAATAAAGCTCAGATGTGAAATTAAATAATAATATCCTGCTTAAGCGGGCTTACAGCCGACGACCCACTCTCTCTGAAAGAGATATTATATCTTTTGCATCTTCATCGCCTTTTTGACATATTACATATAACTAAACTTTTTCCTTAATTCAACTATTTTAATATAACACATCTTAAAGCTGTGTCAATAGCCCTTTTTCAAGAATTTTATTAACCTCTGCACCAAGGAACAATGTATACATACAAAAATACAGCCATAAAATAATAAAAATAATACTTGCCAGACTTCCATACATATATGTATTTACACCTACTACTTTTACATAAATCGAAAAAGCTACAGAAATACCAATCCAGCCCACAGTTGTAAATATAGCTCCCGGTACACTCCTCATTACGGAACACTTTCTTGCAGGAAGAAAACAATACGCTACAAGAATAACAGTAAATACAAGTATTGGTCCCAGACCCAGTTTAACAATCGCAAGTATCCATGCGGCAATCTCTGCAATACTGCTATTTAATATAAAACGTTCCATAATGAAATCACCAAGTATATATATAATAATGATTACTATCAGCATAGCACAAAATACAACTGTATATATTGCATGAATTGCTCTTCTCAAAAAATAATTTTTACTATCCAGCATTTCATCCATATATGTAAGCCCCGCTCCTATTGACATAGTACCTTTAGAAGCTGACCATACCATCAGAAGCATTGATACAACTGCGCCTATTCCTATTTCTGCATTATATATATCCTGTGTCATAAAACTAAAGTATTGACTTATATTTTTTGGCATAAAGTTCTGGATTGCAGCAATAATATCTGCCTGCTCGAATGGAAGGTATCTTACAACCGTAACCAGCATCATAATGAACGGAAATACAGAAAGCATCAGAAAAAATGCAGCCTGAGCTGCAAACACTCCCACCTGATCGCGTTTTATCTGTAATGCTATTCTCCGGCATATATTTATTACTTTCTTCACAAATTCCTTCATAAATCACCTTTTTATATATGCAAATTACCATTGTCTAAAGCCAATGGAATTGCGGTTGTCTTATTTCAATGCTGGTTCTGCTATACTATTCCAGCTTCTTCAATTCTACTCCATGGTAATAATGTCCGATTATTTCCTTATAATCAAAACCGCACTTCGCCATCTCATTTGCCCCATTCTGGCTCATTCCAACTCCATGGCCGAAGCCTCCCCCTTTTATT
>JBJEMQ010000073.1:0-14185 GCA_051879755.1 Coprococcus sp.
CGACGGCCGCTGAAATCTTGACATGTGATAGTTCATTGCACCCATAAAGGTATCAGGATTTCCTAATAAATCTCCCCTGAACTCATCACTATGTTTTTCTACGCCTGTAAGGAACCAGCTTATAGGCTCCATAAACGCATCATAATTCATTACCGTATCCCACTGGTCACCTGCAAGCCATGATTTCGGATCACCATAATGCTCTGCAAGGACTATGGCATTTGGATTTGCCTCCTTAACGGCTTGTCTGAACATACGCCAAAAGCTATGATTATATTCTCCTGAATGGCCCAGATCAGCAGCCACATCAAGCCTCCATCCATCCGCGTTATAAGGCGGAGATACCCATTTCTTTGCAATATGCATAATATAATCTACGAGCTTAGGAGACTCTTCATAATTCAGTTTAGGAAGTGTATCGTGTCCCCACCATCCGTCATAAGTAGCATTGTAAGGCCATTCCTCTTCATTATAAAATTTGAAAAAAGTTCTATACGGGCTGTCAGCAGACACATATGCGCCTTTTTCATAGCCTTCCTGATTCTCATATATACATTCCCTGTCAAGCCATTTATTGAAAGAACCACAATGATTAAATACACCGTCAAGAATGATACGCATTCCTCTCTTATGAACAGCCTGTACCAGTTTAATAAACAGCTTATTACTGGCATCCAGATTCTTTTTGTTAGTTACTCTGTTTATATATCTGCCCGACTGCTTATTTTCACGAACACCTTCAGGCAGGCATTCTCCTTCGTCATCAACTATTCTTCCGTAATGTGGATCTATATAGTCGTAATCCTGTATATCATATTTATGGTTTGAAGGTGATACAAAAATCGGATTGAGATAAATAACATCAACTCCCAAATTCTTAAGATAATCCAGCTTATCTATAACACCCTGAAGATCTCCGCCATAAAATGAACCCACGTCCATATTGTCAGGATATTTGTTCCAATCCTTAACCTGCTTTGTTCCACTGTTTATATAAAAATACTCATTATCAAGTACATCATTTGATGTATCCCCGTTGCAAAATCTATCTACAAATATCTGATAGAATACCGCTCCTTTTGCCCATTCAGGCACAGAAAATCCCGGAGTAATCTCAAAATTATATTCAGTATTGTTTTGCTTTTGTACACCAATTCTATTATAATAGCAGGTCACTGCCCCCGAATGTATTTCAAAATAATAGCTTATAAACGAAAGTCCTGCCGGAATGACAGCAGTATAAAAATCGAACAGCTTGTCTGTACTCTCAATAGACATAGCGAGTCTTTCCCCATTGTATATAAGATAAACTTCATCAACATTATCTGTCGTTGTTCTGAATCTAATCTTTATCTCCTGATCAACCTCAGGTTCCTGCGGATTTACATAGTAAGAGCTTCCATCTGAAAACAATCCGCCTGTATTTAGTATGGGTTTCACATTATAAACGTAATCATGTACTCTTTGACCGTTTGTGCGTTTATCAGCCATATTGATATACTCCCTTCCACAACTCATTTAATTTTAATACTTTTATAATTATTAAACAACAACTATTTTTCATGCATCAGGGAAAACCGGAAAATGTGGGACATCTGCAAATGGGAATTTATTTCTGAATGTTTTAATACAAAGAATAAAGGAGCCGACCTACGTTCTGTCAGCTCCTTTGGAGAAGGTATTTTGTTACTTATGGGGTGTAGCCAAAACTATATAATGTATTGGGGGGTTACAAGTATTATTATATTCAAATTCGTCGAAAAGTCTGCCCAAACATTTTTTTTATTTAAACTTTTCATTGTGCATTTTTACTTTTTACAAATGCTAAAAAAGGCTCTTTAAGCACTTTTTTGTGCAAATTATACATTTGAGCACATTTTTCAGAGCATTTTTACCTTTACATCAAAATCCTCTTTTTTTCAAATTATATACTAACTGTACATAAAACTCCCTGACATCAAACCCCTCTATGTTCTCTCTGTTCAAATCTATGATATCTCCATGTGATATACCACGCTTTCCCGGTGGAGTAAGATATATGTACTCATCACCCCATTTAAAGGAATCACTTCCTACAAGGCCATCATTTGCGCCATCAAACCAACGCACGAAACCATTCGTCATATTAAGCGGAAATCTTCCTCCCGAAGGTTTTGTAAGACATGAGCCTGTACTTATCACAGGTACTCCATGTGTATCAGGCATCATTTCATTTCTTCTTCTGCATGCTTCAAATGTTAAATCTCTTACGGCTGCCATAAAATCAGGCTTATAATCTCCAAACTTCCGAAGTGCCGCATTATACATTTTAGCTACCCGTTCCTGTACTGACTGTGGAATAACAGACAACAGATAATCTGCAAAAGCACAACCTCTGTGAGGTGTATTAATAGTAGTTAAAGATGCAACATATTTATCCATTCCAAGCATGGATATAGCATATCTGCTGTCCAGTCCACCTTTTGAGTGTGCTATTATATTGACCTTTTCACTTCCTGTTTCCTTCAATACCTGAATTATTCTTGCTGCCAGTTCGCGGCCACATTCCTCTACAGATGCCGCAGACTGCTGATTACCATAAAATATCCTCGCACCATTCTTTTCAAGTTCAGCCGGAATTCGCCCCCAGTAGTTAAGATATCTGAAATCCCTAAAGAATACTCCATGAACCATAAGTATCGGATATCTTGTCGCACATATTCCGGCATTACACCTTGATGCATTATATATAATCTTATCATTTTCAAACTTATTCTCGCGGGAGGCAATCATTAATATTTTGCCAAGCACTATCAGATGTACTATAGGTATCCATCCGCATATTATACCTATAACCCGCCATTTCACAGCTATCTGTTTCGAAGACACATATACTCTTATTATTCCTACCCAAAAGCATATTGCTTCAAACAATACCGCAAGCAGTATATATCCAAGCCAATCAAAAAATCCGCTGATATCTATATTTACAACATCAAATATAATCAGAAACAGCAATACTATACTTCCTGCTGTTGAAACCAGAAAAGCATATAATAATTCACAACCAGCCTGACATCTCCTTATTCCATTTGTCTGTATGTTCTTTAATCCAAGCAACGGCATTATCATAATCAAAATATATAGCGTAGCAAATATGGTCACGCATAACCGTTGCATGACCATATTATCAAATTTAGATATTAAATATATATTTGACATGAGAAAAACTATAACTGCATTTATAAATCTTTTTACAATCTTCATTAGTCCCTCATTTTCCTATATTATGCCTGTGGCTGAACCTCAAATAAAGCTTCAAACTCAGTTCTGTCTATTCTCTCCTTCTCAAGAAGAAGCTGTGCACATCTATGAAGAACATCTTCATGTGCCTCTATAATAGCACGTGCATCGGCATAACATTCGTCTACTATTCTCTTAACCTCTTTATCTATAATTGCGGCAACCTTTTCACTATATGCCTTTGCATGACCCAGATCTCTTCCCAGGAATACCTCCTCCTGGTCATCTGTTTCATAATTAATAAGTCCCAGTTTATCTGACATACCATATTTTGTTACCATGGCACGCGCATACTGACTCGCCTGCTTAATATCCTGAGAAGCACCTGTCGTTATATCCTCAAGTATCAGTTCCTCAGCTATACGTCCGCCAAGACTTACCTTGATATCCTCAAGCATCTTACCCTTTGTCATGAAAACATTATCATTTTCCGGAAGCGGCATAGTGTAACCACCTGCGCCTGTTCCCGTCGGAATAATAGATACTGTATATACAGGTCCTACATGCGGCAGAAGATGGAACAGTATAGCATGACCAGCTTCATGATAAGCTGTAATACGTCTCTCACTCTCCGGTACAAGCCGGCTCTTCTTCTCTCCGCCTATTCCTACCTTGATAAATGATTTATCTATATCCTCTTTTACTATATATGCCCTGTTATCCTTAGCAGCTGCTATTGCAGCCTCATTCATAAGATTTTCAAGATCTGCACCGGCAAATCCTGCAGTAGTCCTTGCTATATCAGGTATATTTACATCCTCTGCAAGAGGCTTGTTCTTCGTGTGAACGCGAAGTATCTCTTCTCTTCCCTTTACATCAGGTCTGTTTACAACAACCTTTCTGTCAAAACGACCCGGTCTCAATATTGCATTATCAAGAATATCTACTCTGTTAGTAGCTGCAAGTACAATAATTCCTTCATTTACACCGAAACCATCCATCTCAACAAGAAGCTGGTTAAGTGTCTGTTCTCTTTCATCATGTCCACCGCCAAGACCTGTACCTCTCTGTCTTGCGACAGCATCAATTTCATCGATAAATATAATACAAGGCGAATTTCGCTTTGCCTCTTCAAACAAATCTCTTACTCGTGATGCACCAACACCGACAAACATTTCTACAAAGTCCGAACCGGAAATACTAAAGAATGGTACGCCAGCTTCACCTGCAACAGCTTTTGCCATAAGCGTTTTACCTGTTCCCGGAGGTCCTACAAGAAGTACTCCCTTTGGAATACGTGCACCTACCTTAACAAAACGACCCGGATTCTTCAGGAATTCTACTATCTCCTCTAATTCCTCTTTTTCCTCCTGCAGACCTGCAACATCTTTAAATGTAACCTTTGTATCATCACTAAGCTTAGCTCTGCTCTTTCCGAAGTTCATCATTTGTCCGCCTGAACCACCGGCCTGCGCCCTGTTCATAATCACCATCATGATGACCATAAATACTATCATTATAATAAGATATGGCAGCCACAGACTAAGCATACTTGTCTTCTTCACATCATACAGATTGTATTTTGCAATTTTCTTTACATCATCATCCGGCGCCGAAGCATTATATTTATTTACCTCAGCCTGATAATCATTATAGATTTTTACTATATCATTTACATCTGATGCATAAAACGCAATGCTCTTGCCACTTGTATAAACCACTTCCACAGTAGCAGTAGGTACATCTGTATTCTGCTGAATATTCAGCGCTTCTACATCTCCTGCCTTTAAATCCTCTGCCAAATCAGTATAACTGTAATTTGTTGTTATATCATAGTCGCTTCCAAGCCATTTGTTTATGATAAGGAAACCAACAACAAGTATAATCAGATATATAATCATGGCATTTCTAAATCTTTTCTTGTTCATCATCTACTCCTTATATCTAGTATATATTTATATATCAGACGCTTTTAACGTCATATAATACTCTGTTTATTGTTCTATTACACCTATATATGGAAGATTTCTATATTTCTGCGCACAGTCAAGTCCATATCCGACTACAAATCTGTCAGGAATAGAAAATCCTGTCATATAAAGCTCAACAGGCATAACACGTCTTTCAGGCTTATCAAGAAGTGTTATAACCTTCAGGCTTGCCGGCTTCCTTGCACCGAGCAGCTTGATAAGATATGACAGCGTCCTTCCCGAATCCAATATATCCTCTACTACTATTACATCTCTTCCTTCAATTGTATCGTCCAAATCCTTATTAAGCTTTACAATACCTGAAGAATTTGTACCATCTCCATAGCTGCTGACCGACATAAAATCCAGTGTAACCGGTGTTTTCATCTTTCTTGCAAGTTCACACATAAAAAACACACTGCCTTTTAGTATGCCAACCATATGAACTGTTTTTCCCTCATATGCCGCATCTATCGCAGCCGCCATCTCGGCTATTCTTGAGTCAACCTTTTCCTCGCTAATCAATACTCCTATACGTTCTTTCATTTGCTTTTCCTTTCACCATAATGAAGTTCATCCTCTAAAAACGGCTGTTCTTCCTACTTTATATTCAAGCTCCATTATCTTTTTTGTAGAATCTTCTACTTTATATCGCTCACTAAGCCTATAGCCTATCATCCATATTATCTCTGAGCCATCAGCCACAAGTGGTATGCTTTTTCTCTTATCTGCCGGAATTTTGTATGAACCAAACAGCCTGTTTAGCTTCTTCTTTGAACCATCCGCTGCTATAACCATATAGTCTTCCTCCAGATAATTCCGCAAAAGTATATCATTTCGTATTTTATCATAATCAATCAGCTTAGTATACTCTTTTTTTGATAAATCAAGGTTTTCCGGTCTGTCATATACATGCACTATAAGTTTTCCGAACTCATCTCCTGCTGTATCATTGCTGCTTCTCTTTGAAAATTCCAGTTTACCATAATTTTGACGTACATAAGCCCCGTGAGGCAGCATGATAGATGAACCGGATTTACAGTTATAAAGTTTTCTTACCTCTTCTACATGACTTCCGCTTATATCCTTCTGCCCACCGCATACATTTCCTATAATTCTCTTAATAACTATATTCTGCAATAATTCCGGCTCATTTCTTAATACATCCATTCCGATGCTCCATGTTGCATTACTGCCGTTTTCCATGAGCATAACATTTCTATCTATAAACTTCTCCGCCTGACTATTTACATATTCAGAGTACTGTCCTGCCCTTTCTGCAAGCTCAGCTATATGCTTCACAGCACGTTCATTTATATTATTCATTGCAGGAAGTATAATATGACGAATCTTGTTTCTTGTATAATCCGTTCCATTATTTGTAGAATCTGTACAGTATGCTATATCTGCCTGCCTGAGATACCTCTCGATTTCACATCTTTCTGCACACAGCAATGGTCTTATTATATTGTCCCTGACAGGCGAAATTCCCTTAATGCCTTCAACACCTGATCCCCTTGCCATATTAAATAATACAGTTTCAGCCACATCGTTCCTATTATGAGCTACTGCTATAACCGGATGTGCATTCTCTTCTCTTTCAGAAATCTCCTGACATATCTCTGCAAATGCACCATATCTGGCATTTCTACCGGCTTCCTCTACTGTAAGCTTTTCCTTTTCTGCTGCAGCACATACATCAATATGAAAAACCTTAAGCGGCACACCAAGCTTCTGACACAGCTTCTCTACATAAGCTTCGTCTTCATCTGCCTCTTTCCCCCTGATCATATGATTTATATGAACAGCCTGCAGGCTTATATTATATTCAGCAGACATCTTATTTAACATGATAAGAAGACATACTGAATCTGCACCCCCTGACACCCCTGCCACTATATGGGATGCTGCCTCAAGCATATGATATTCATTTATATAATCTTTTACTTTTCTTTCAAATTTTTCCATAACATGATTATATTATCACAAATAGTATTTATTTGCGATACTCTAAACAGGATTTCACCTTTTCCTCACAATTTTACAATAGTCAGTTTTTCTCAATAACTGCTGCTATAACTGTTACATCATCCTGAAAGTTACCTTCATTGGCACATAGCATCTCATTTACTATCACATCTACCATATCGCGGCTGTTTCCTGTATCCATATGCTTAAGCACATCTATCAACATTTCTTCGCCATCATTTTGTCTGTCACAGGAATATATTCCATCACTTACCATAATTACGGCATCACCATGAGATAATTCTGCCTCCTTAACATCACATTCTATATGGGGCAGTACACCTATAGGCAACGTCGTTCCCCGTATAATCTCAACATCATTTTCATTCACTCCCATATGCACAACATACGTTGCCGCCGCTCCCTGCTTATATGATTTGAATGTTCCTTCATACAAATCAACAACTCCCATATCAAATGTCGTAAAGGTTCTTCCGCTGTTCTTCTCGGTCAGACATTCATTTGAAAAAGATATTCCATACAATGGGTCAAAGCCGGCTTCCATAAGTTCTTCCATGGTATCAATCAACAAACAGCTTTCGCACGATGCAAGGCTTCCACTTCCCATTCCATCAGATATCATCATAACAAGATTTCCATCCTCGCTTTCTTTAATTGAAAAATTGTCTCCCGACACTTTAGAGCCATACTTTTTGATACGTTTTACATGATAATAGCATTTATAAGCCGCACCCTCTTCAAATGTTATGGTTCTGTCATTTTCTGAAAATATTGCAGAAGAATTCATTGCGACTCTTATATTCTCATGAAGTTCTTCAGACAGTATTTCAGCAACATCCTTAGATAACACTATGTGCCTTGTATTTGTTCTCCCTGTAAGGAAATATTGTCTGTGATTTTGCTCATTCCGTAATGATGTCATATGAAGCAGAATAAGTCCATGTTCAGATAGTCTCATGCTTATTCTGTCCAGACTGCTATTTTCTTCTTCAACATGTTCAAGACTATCTGAAAATCTTCCAATCATATCACCTATTTGTGACAGACTTACCTTACCTACATCCGGACCACAGCCTGCAAGCGTATACTCTATTCTTTTAAACGCTCCTGCCATATCACGTATCTTTTCAGCAGTTATTCTGTTCATTTCCATTGCAGCCGCTTCTGAATGGATTCCATATGTATGGCCGTCTTTTACAACAAGAAGCATCCTCGGTATCGCTGCAAATAGTAATGCGACCGATCCAATCAGTTTAATACCCACCATTCCATAGAAATAATCAAAATATGTAAGTGCTGCCACTACTCCACCCACAACAAATCCTACAAGGCTTCCAACCTTTCTTTTGCCTGACAGAACCCTTCCGGCAAGAGCAAATACTGCTATTATAAAGCTTGCTCCTATATATTCAGGTACCCCACATCTTATAGCCATAACGGCTCCACATATGCAGGATAACCCCAATCCATAACCTGCACCATATCTGTGAATGATATATAGTGATACAAACAACCCTGCTGTTTCAAGTGTCAATATTCTTCCAAACACATCAACAGGAATACCCCACAGGCATACAGCAGTAATACACATAACACTGAGCATCTGCTCATTATACTTATTTTTATCATAATCATTACAAATCAGAACCTTAAGCGCCATACTAAATACAGGTATCGAACACATAGTTATGAGCATCTCTGCGCCTGCATAGAAAAATCCATAATAAAGCTTCATATAAAAAGCTGTACTTATAAAGGATGCCGTAAATACAGCTGCCGCAAGAACGGCATAGGCATTTCTCTTTTTTAACATCTGAAGTTGCATTATAAGTAGTGCTACAATAATAATCCCCACATATTTCACTATTATGTACCAGGGAGATGGCGAAAGCTCTCCAAACATATAAATTTCTCCCGTCAAAAGTCCGCCGCTAAGCATTGCTGAAGCCATTCCCACAACTATCGATATCAGCAGTCCAAATGAGCATCTGCCTACTATATATGCTGCTACAAATAATGACGTCACAAAAGGATTTATCCCCCATATAAAAGCCCGTCCAAACAAAAATCCCATTCCATATAATATCCATTTTCTCACACATCTACTCTCTTTCATACCGACTCCTCCTTATGGTCATACATACCTGTCCCTGTTTTAGTGTGAAAATTATAGATTTAAAATATAACAAAAAAATAGCGAATGCTGAAAACAGCACTCGCTTTATTATGACATATTGTCTATTTCAAAAACATAAATCAATGTGTATGGAGCTATTCTTCGGGTCTGATTACTATTTCGTCAGGATATACGAGTCCCAACTGATTTCTGGCCACATCCTCAACATAGCTCTTGGTTTTCATATATTCTTCTTTCTCTTCAAGCTCCTTATACTCCTTCTGAGCATCCATTAGCTGCTGTTCAAGCTCTGATGCCTGAACGGCCAAACTATCTTTTTGTTCCTTGAGTCCTATCGCTTTATAAGATATAATTCCGGCTAAAAGACCAAGTGACACCAATATAACAAATGTACAAATTCTTGATTGCTTACGCTTCTTTACCGACTTTCTGCTCATTAATAACCTTCCCCACAACCTGCCGTAGGATAACCTATATATAACAGATATTCACCTTACGACATATGCACGCACAAGTGTGCCTCTTTCTAAACATATTGACATAATTTTACCCTTTGCGGCAAATTATGTCAACAAGCTTTTTAGATGCTTTTTTCACATTTTTCAATGCATTTTTTATTAGGTACAATATATAGCCCACTATTCTTGACACAACCCAATTTATTGTACAAAAATATAATAAAATTCCCGAAAAAATTCCTAAAAAAACATATAATCGTATTTCTCCGCCACTATAAATATAATTTACCCCAACAATCAGTCCACTTAACATAAGCCAAAATAATATATCCCAAATTGCCAGCAACACATTTTTTGTACCAATCGCCTTTCGTAATTCTCTGACAACTCCAAGCAACAATCCTGCACCTATTCCGCATAATACACTTATTCCATATGTTAAAAGCTGTTGTCTAATCATATCTGTCATTATTTAAACATCCGTTTCAAGGAAAACTGACCATTCTGCTTATCTCCCAGATAACAAAGACAGGAAATACTTCCCGATATATCCAATATACCCTTATCCATATCAAGATTTGTTGCCTGAAGCTCTTTGCCTGTTATTCTTATCTTTCCAAGTTCTGATACCGCCATAACAAGCTCAGGCTCTATGGATATAACCTTTGTAATACCTGTCATAGAAAGAATCTTTCTATCTTCAAGTGATAATCTGTGTGTTCTTGTTCTATTTGTTTCACCCAATCAGTCCAGCCCCTTTATACACATAAGAATTATTCTTAAGCTACTTACAAAAGTATATGAAGGTCATAAAAAAATTATGCCGGATATCACCCGGCATAATTCAGATTATTATCTTCAAATTCTATCACTATATATATTTAAACATTTCTTTGGCATCTTCTTTTTTTGTAGAGTCAGCTATCATAGTTATTTCTGCTTTTACATTTTTATTGCCAAAAGCTATTTCTATAATATCTCCTACCTTTACATCAGCAGAAGCTTTGGCTACCTTACCATTAACCATAACTCTTCCCGCATCACAGGCTTCATTTGCAACAGTTCTTCTTTTAATAAGTCGTGATACTTTAAGATATTTATCTAATCTCATATTACTCTCCATTCCGCCGTATTTTCCGATACAGTAAATAGTTTTGCTTAACAAACTCCTTCTCTAATCCTATAAGTAAACAAAAGGTGCCGTATTATAAATACGACACCAATAAGTACTTTACTATAATAATTAGTTAAGTTCGCTCTTTAAAGCCTTACCAGCTTTGAACTTAGGTGACTTTGAAGCAGCAATAGTCATAACTTCGCCAGTCTTAGGATTTCTACCTTCTCTAGCCGGTCTTTCAGCAACTTCAAATGTACCAAAACCAACTAACTGAATCTTTTCACCCTTCTTTAATTCCTCTGCTACCACATCAGTGAAAGCCTTTAAAGCCTTCTCAGCATCCTTCTTTGATAATTCTGTTTTCTCAGCCATAGCTGCAATTAATTCAGTCTTATTCATTGAAAAATTCCTCCTCTCAAAACATTATCTATTATCCTGGTGAGCTAAACCGGATAACTCCCGGCGTCCATACGCCTCAACATGTATAGTTATACATAAAATACCTATATTTGTCAAGGAAAAACAAGGATTTTAAGCCTAAAATGCCTTGTTTTTCCTTACTTTTTTGCATTTTCCAGGTTAACCGCAGCTAACCTCTAACCCTCCATCTGTTTTCCAAGAAAATTCGCCGCTATTACAGCTACTTTCTGTTCGATTTCACCTATATTTTTCTTTACATCTTTATTCAATACAATGACTGCTCCTATCGCATCACCCTCAGATATAATCGTCTGAACTACTTCCCCTTCATATTCTTCATCATCTACAGTAATATTAATAAACTTGGTATCCCCTTTTTTAGCAAGAACGGCCTGTCTGTCATTAATTACATCTTCAAGCTCCTTATGAATTGATTTGCCAACCAGTTCTCTCTTTGGCATACCTGCTACTGCTATTATCATATCTTTATCTGCTACTGCTACCGGCAAATTGAGGCTCTGTGATATAGAATCTACATATTGCTGGGCAAACAATGACAACTCACCCATAGGTGAATATTTTTTTAATACTATTTCCCCATCCTTGCCCGTAAATATTTCAAGAGGATCTCCCTCTCTTATACGCATAACTCTTCTTATCTCCTTAGGGACAACTATACGTCCGAGATCATCTATACGTCTGACTATTCCTGTTGCTCTCATGTTATATTTTTCCTCCATTTCCATTCATTTCATATTTCTATGATTTGATAAATTAAAATCTCTGGATATGGAGTTAGTATGTGGAAAAAACAAAAGAATTATGCACGGCATTTTAATGTCACTTATACAGATTTAGATGTTTTAAAGACAATTTTACAATACTTTCTTCCTGAATGTCCGCCTTTGTTTTGGGATACTAATCTGGTTATCAAAAGGAATTACTACCGATACCATTTAAGTTCCTGTACATTAAAGGCATCAACACTGCAAGGGACTGTGTAAGCATGGTGAGCGAATACAAATACAAAAACTGGCATATAATATTTTCATATTTCCATTGACCATATAACAAAATTTATGTATAATTTTGTTATGAATAAGGAGGTGTCCATTATGCCAGCAATTAAATCAAGCGCTGATTTAAGAAATAACTACAACGAAATCTCTACATTTTGTCATAGTTATCCTGAACCAGTTTTTATTACAAAGAATGGAAAAGGCGACCTTGCTGTTATGAGCATTGAAACCTACGAAGAATTAACCAGTCGCTTTGAATTATATAGCCAGATTAAAGAAGGTATGGATGATATTGCTTCCGGCAATACCCGCTCTTTTGCTGAAGCAATGGCTGATATCCGGAGCAATCGCCACGGATGAGTTATATAATTCATATCACAGCTACCGCAGAACGTGACATCATACGAGCTGCCGACTACATCGAATTTACCCTTAAAAATCCAACTGCCGCAGAACATCTGCTTGATGTAGCAGCAGAACAAATCAATTCATTGGCAGATTTGCCGGAAAAGTTTTGTCTTGTAGATGATCCTGTTTTAGCCAGCTGGGGAATCCGATTTATTTTAGTCAATAATTACCTTGCGTTTTATACAATTGATAAAGAAAAGCAAATGGTGATTGTTGTGCGATTTTTATACCAGAAAAGCAACTGGAATTCCATTCTTCGTCAGGGATTTTCCCTTATCTAAGGAATCTATCACACAGATTCCTTTTTTAATACGTCGCTTTATAAGGCAACCAGCTCGTGTCATACTAATGCATTTTTCTCTCGATTTAAGTTAACAATAATTATCAGCAGTCTACTGAAGCAGTCCGTCTATAGTATCAGCTACAGATTCACTTCCTATAATCGTTATATTGTTAATCAATATCAGGTCATCTATCTGCTTATCACGCACATAGTCAAGTACATTTACCTGTGCATATCTATAGTCTATTACATATACCGTCTGGTAATGATCTACCAGAAGCGGTACAAATGCATTTCCATATGACTCTTTGAGTACCAGACATGATGAACCATCTGTTATATTTGGATTTTCTATAATTTCAAGAGGTCTGTCGCCTCCGATAAATGTCATATAAAGAGAACTCTCCGCCCAGCCCTCTACGTCAAATACGACATTCCATTCATGTTCTGAACCATCCTCATCCCAGTATGTCATATCATTCGTTCCATTAGGTATATATGCATATACAGTATCAGGATTTTTTGCCATATCCGCATTCTGCAAAGTGCTATAGAATGTTCCAAGGAAATTCTCAAATGTGTAGCTCTTACGGGATTCAAGCGGAATAGGCGTTATGCCCTTCGTCTTGCAGAAGTTCTCGTATATATAGTAAGCTCCAAGCTGTGTCCAGTGATGGTCTGTCCTGAAATAAATGTACTCATCGCTATGTTCTCTCAGAGTTTTTATGGTGTCAACCGTCTTAACGCCACTAAGCATTCCATAATAATAATCTATTGCCTGCATCTGGCTTGAACCGCCCATGTTATTCAGTTCTTCTTCCGACAATAAAGCTCCGGACTGATTTGGTACCAGTATACAATATACATCCGTCTGTCCCTCAAGTTCCTTTGCTGCCCTGTTTACAGCATCTATATATTTTGTAGCCGAATCCTGTACAAAATAATATGCGCTATAGGCTGCTCCGTCCTTTACATAAAGATTTTGCTGAACCTGCTTCTGAAACTCTTCATCCATAACCTTTGCATCAGGAGGCTCAACCTTTTTTACCTCCTGCTTCTCGGTAGTATTCTCTTCCTCTGAAGTATTTTTCTCCGCAACTTCTGTTTTAATATTATCGTTTTTCTCTTCTGTATCAGGTTCATCAGAAGCTGCTTCAGAAGG
>JBJEMQ010000074.1:0-3184 GCA_051879755.1 Coprococcus sp.
ATCTTGTATATATGAAATTTAAGAAAACAGCATTATTTTTGGAAATATTGATTGCGGCAACAGATATTATCCTCATAGCACTTAATAAATATACTATTATGAGCCAGACGATGCCAATCCGTATTATATCATGGCTGTATCTGGCAGCAACTCTTATATTTATGATACCGCTTATTGTAAATATTTTTAAGGGAGACGGGAAGAGTGATATTTCGGAGCAGAATGCCTCTGACATAGAAGGCTATAAGGTAAAGCTTAATGGCCTTGGAAATGTAAAAGGACTTTCAAATTATACAAATACCATGGTTTCACAGATAAATAAGTTAAGTGACAGAAGCCAGCTCCTTGAGAAGATGCTGAAGGAGAACTTTGGTGAAGATGGCAATTGTGCAGATATGCAAAATATTATAGACATGTATAGAAATGTATTTTTTAATAATGTTAATAAGGTCATAACAAGGCTTGAAATAGTAGACAGAAGTACACTTAATGACAGAAGGTCTGTAGATGATGGATTAAAGGCTGAATCCAGACAGATATTCAAAACGCATATTGATTACATAGAAACCAAGGTAAATACAAATGAGAAAATTGTAATAGAGTTTGATAAGCTTCTTACAGAACTTTCAAGGATAAATGATAGCGAGGGTGAGAATAATCTTGATAATCTTCAGGATTATATAGCGTCACTTAAAGAACTCAATGATAATATAGGTGATGATGAGCTTACCAAGGTCATGCAGAGATATTAAGGAGGATAAGCAATGAATGAGAACAAAATGATTAAGATGGTGGGTGTTTCAATTTTTGTAGTTATAGCATTTATAATGATTGTAGCATTTGCCGTAACGTCGGGAAAGAAAAACAAACAGGGTGAGTCCGGGGTAGAAGATTCGAAACCAATGACAAAGGAAGAGGGAGAGAACAGACTTTGTGAGATGGCTGAAAATGTCAATGCGTCAGAAGCAGAGCTTGTAAAAGCATCCGTTGATTTATCACAGTCAAATCTTGCAAATGAGCTTCCTTCAATTGACCAGTATCCATGTTCAGTAACAGGTAACGGAGATGTTGTAGTAGAGATATTTGCTACTTCTGAGAAGTCGGGTAGCGGAAAAGACGGTTGGATGAACGATATGGCTGAATCATTTAACTCGGCAGGGATGAAGACTTCAGACGGCAAGACAATGGCAGTAACAATAAGACCGATGGCATCAGGTCTTGGTTCTGATTATATAGTGTCAGGGGTATATAAGCCAACAGCATATACACCTTCCAATGAGCTTTTTGGTGCTATAACAGTTGCACAGGGGGGACAGTTGACACTTGTAACTGATTATACAGTAAAGAATGTTGCAGGTATCCTTATATCTTCAGATGTAAGCAACACCATTAAGAGTAAATATGATGCAGTGAATATGGAAACAATAATAAAGGCCACAGAGGACAATGTTATTGCTATGGGATATACAAACCCACTTTCTAGTGCAACAGGTCTTAACTTCCTTGTATCAACATTATATTCATATGACAGCAAGAATATATTAAGTGATGTGGCAGTTAAAGGATTTAGAGATTTCCAGTTGAATGTACCTTATGTAGCATATACGACACTTCAGATGAGAGAGTCGGCAAAGAGTGGTGCTCTTGATGGTATGGTAATGGAGTATCAGACTTATATTAATGATAGTGAATTGAAAGACAATTATGAATTTATTCCATTTGGTGTGCCACATAATAATCCTGTTTATGCTGTAGGAGATATTAGTACGGCTGAGATGGAGGCACTTCAGGCATTTACTGATTACTGTCATACAGCGGAGGCTGAAAAGCTTGCACAGGAGGATGGTTTCAATCTTCTGGATTATGAGTCAGATGTAGATCTTTCGTTATTTACAAATAAGGATATACTTGATGCTCAGTCACTTTGGAAAGAAAATAAAGATTTGGGTAAGGAGATTATAGCTGTATTCGTTGCTGATGTCAGTGGAAGTATGGACGGTGAGCCTATAAATCAGCTTAGAGAATCTCTTATCAATGGTGCTTCTTATATAGGAGATAATGTTCAGATAGGTCTGGTTAGCTATAGTGATGAGGTTACGATAAATCTGCCTATAGGCAAATTCGACCTTAACCAGCGTGCTTATTTCCAGGGAGCAGTAGAAAGCTTGTATGCAAATGGTGGTACGGCTTCATATGATGCTGTTGCAGTTGCTTCAAAGATGCTGCTTGAGGCGAAAAAGGAAAATCCTGATGCAAAGGTAATGCTGTTCCTTTTAAGTGACGGATATGCAAATATAGGCTATAGCTTATCAGAAATCAGCCCGGCTATAGATGCAGCAAATATTCCTGTATATACTATAGCATATGGAGAGGATGCAGATGCGGGTGAGCTTGGAAAACTGTCATCGATTAATGAGGCAGCAGCTATAAATGCCAACTCAGATGATGTTATATATAAAATAAAGAGCTTATTTAATTCGGAAATGTAATATTTCACAGAAAAATATTACGGATGGCTCATCAAAGTAGAAAGTATATAAGAGGTATGGGAAGATGGAAGATATAAAGAATATTGACAGATGCCGTATGTTATATGAGAAATATGGAGCGGCTATGATACATGAGAAATTTCCGGAATATGAAAGCAGAATTGCTGTGGGATTTGCCGGTGAAGGCTCAGATTGTTTTGGATATGATGATTATATCTCCATGGACCATGATTACAACATAGGCTTTGTGATGTGGCTTACAGGTAAGGATTATGATGTTATAGGTGAGAAGCTTCAGGAAGCATATCTGGAGCTCATAAGAAGTGTTGTTGGCGAAGAGGATAGTATGAATATATTTGCCGATGACAGACGCGGCGCCATGAGAATAGGTGATTTCTATAAGAATATCATGAATTATGATGTTGTAGGAACAGGTATAGGAAACAGGATGTGGTTATCTGTAACAGAAGATAAGCTTGCCACAGCTACAAATGGAGAGGTATTCAGAGATGACTTAGGGGCATTTACCAGAGTCAGGTCAGCTTTGCTTGAATATTATCCTGATTATATATGGCGCATTAAGCTTGCAGAGCAGTTGTATCATTTTTCGCAGAATGTTCAGAGTAATTATGCGAGAATGATGGCACGATGCGATTATGTTACTGCAAATATATGTGTTACACAGGGAATACAGA
>JBJEMQ010000075.1:0-3183 GCA_051879755.1 Coprococcus sp.
AGAGCTGGATAGTACAAAGACAGAGCTGGATAGTACAAAGACAGAGCTGGATAGTACAAAGACAGAGCTGGATAGTACAAAGACAGAGCTGGATAGTGCAAAGACAGAGCTGAATAGTGCAAAGACAGAGCTGAAAGAGAAAGATTTGGAGATAGAAGCACAGAAGGCGAAGATAGCAGAGCTTCGGAAAAAGATAGAAGAAACAAGAATAAAATAAAAATAAAACACATATTTTCCCATTTTGTAAATGTAATGAAAATATGTGTTTTATTATTTGGCGCAGATGGGAATTCCGGCAATGCCGAACGGTATCCCACAAGAAGAACGCAAAGGTCTTCTTGATATTTTAAAAATTTATTTGCACATGTTTAGGGCACGTTCAAACAGTGGTAATGAACGTTCTACGACCTCTGTTGTTGTACAGTAAGCGAGTCTCATATGACCAGGGCATGCAAAGCTGTCTCCCGGTACAAGTATCAGGTTTAGTTCGTTTGCGGCCATGTGGCAGAATTTATTTGCATCAGGAATAGGGGTTTTAGGGAACATGTAGAAGGTTCCACCCGGTTCAACACATTCATATCCCATCTTAGTAAGTTCTGTATAAAGAATGTTCTTATTTTTCTCATAGATGGACAAATCTGAAGTCATGTCAATAACTTCAGCAACACCTAACTGAATAAGTGACGAAGGACAGTTATGACCTGTAAACCTTGAAATTTGTCCGCACATTGTAATAATAAGTTCGGCATCCTTACATTTTGGATTAACTGCTACGTATCCTATTCGTTCACCAGGAAGTGACAGGGACTTGCTAAATGAGTAGCAGCAAATAGTATTATCATAATATTTTGATATAAAAGGCGAATCTGTTCCGGCAAATACTATTTCCCTGTATGGCTCGTCTGATATCAGATATATATCATGACCGTATTCGTTCTGTTTTTCATAAAGAATCTGCGCGAGCTTCTCTATGGTTTCAGTTGAATAAACAATACCAGAAGGATTATTTGGTGAGTTAATTAATATAGCCTGTACATTTGGATTGAGCATATCCATAAATGCATCAAAGTTTATCTGGAATGATGTTATATCTGCAGGAACAACTCTAAGTATTGCACCTGTTCCATCAATATATGGAACATATTCCGGAAAATAAGGGGCAAAAGTAATTACTTCATCACCCGGTTCAGTAACACATCTTACTGCATGAGCTAAAGCACCGGCAGCACCGGAAGTCATAAATATATCCTCCGGTATGTATTCCATACCGAAACGCCTGTTTAGCGAGTCGGCAACAGCCTTGCGGACAGAATATATAGAAAGAGTAGGACTGTAACCATGAAGAGCTAAAGGATCCTCTTCTGCTAATAGTCGTTCAAGTGCTTTTGTGAATTCGTCACATACAGGTACAGAAGGATTACCTATAGTAAAGTTATATACATTCTCAGCACCAATCTCAGCAGCTCTACGGGAAGCGAGCTGCGCAAGTTCTCTGATGACAGAGGTTTTTGTAGTCATATCTGCATATTTTTTAGAAATCATGATAAATCTCCTCTCCGTAGGATTTCTTAGTAAATCTGAAAAAAGTATACAGCCAACAAGGCAAAAAAACAAGTGGCAATAGAACGGGGAAGAACTATTGCCACTCAAAAAAATGAGGGGAGAGAGGATTCAAATAAATGAAAAACTCTTTACAAGTACAGAGTATAGTCGGAAAATGTGAAAAAAATGTGTTGAAAGTTTGATGTATTTATTAATTAATGATAAATAGGGAATTTATAAATAGAATTATGTCGGATATATGTATAATGGCATAGAAACATGAATTGCACATTATAAAAAAACACTGGGATTGCGACTGCCTAATCTCAAAACTGCTCTATATTAAAGAAGTAATAGAGAAATAATTGACATTAATAAAGGAAAAATATAAACTGAACTGGTATTATAAAAAGGAGAGTCATAACTAAAAAAGGTTATGTTATATATTTTAAGATGATATTTGAAACACATGGTCATTATGATGATGAGAGATATGATGAAGATAGAAATGAACTGCTTGCTGAGTGTGAAAATAGGGGTATAAAGTTCATTATGAATATTGGAGCGGACATGAAAAGTTCAAGAGCTACAGTTGAACTGGCTAATAAGTACAGCCATGTTTATGGTGCAGTAGGTGTCCATCCAAGCGAAGTGGGCGATATGACAGATAAAGATATAGATGAACTTTTTCGCATGGCGAAGAGTAATGCAAAGGTGAAGGCAATTGGTGAGATAGGGCTTGATTATTATTATGATGATAATCCGGAAAAGGAGACACAGATTCATTGGTTTAAGACTCAGCTTGAGCTGGCCGAAAAGCTTTCTCTTCCTGTAGTTATCCATAGCAGGGATGCTGCAAATGATACCATGAATATTATGAAAGAAATGAAAGCAAAAGAGATTGGTGGAGTGATACATTGCTATTCATATAGTGTAGAACAGGCAAGAGAATATGTAAAAATGGGCTTTTATATAGGCATAGGGGGTGTGATTACCTTTAGTAACAGTAAAAAACTAAAAGAGGTGGTAGCAGATATACCTATTGAAAATCTGGTGCTTGAGACAGATTCGCCATATCTTACACCCGTACCATATAGAGGAAAAAGAAACTCTGCATTATATATTCCATATATTGCGGAGGAAATAGCGAGAATAAAAAATATGCCTGTTGAGAAGGTTTATGAAATCACATTTGAAAATGGAAAAAGGCTATATAGAATGTGAGTTGAAATAAGGAAATTGCAATGGTAATGAAGATGTGGCCTGACAAAATTCCGCCGGGATGAAGTAAGGGGCGATATGATTTGGAAAGGAAGTAATATATGGAAAAACTGAGTAATCCGCAGGTTACTATTGACATAATAAAAAAATATGAGTTTGTATTTCAAAAAAAATTCGGTCAAAATTTTCTTATAGACGAGCATGTGATTAATAAGATTATAAATGCTGCGGAGATAACGAAGGAAGATTGTATTTTGGAGATAGGACCCGGAATAGGAACTATGACACAATATCTGGCAGAAGCGGCAGGACATGTATGTGCAGTGGAAATAGATAAAAATCTGATACCGATACTAAATGAAACGCTCGCTGACTATGATAATGTTCCCATAATAAATGATGATATATTAAAAACAGATA
>JBJEMQ010000076.1:0-3164 GCA_051879755.1 Coprococcus sp.
GTCACTCAACCAAAAACGAGCCAAGAAACGCCGTAAATTCGGCATTTCTTGGCTCTTGTACATTATTCAAACTCAATCGTTCCAGGTGGTTTACTGGTCAGGTCGTACATTACCCTGTTGACGCCCTTAACCTCATTTATAATTCTTGTCATAACTCGCTGGAGGACCTCAAATGGTATATCAGCGCAGTCGGCAGTCATAAAGTCACTAGTGCATACGGCACGAAGCGCAACAGCATAATCATAAGTTCTGCCATCGCCCATGACACCAACACTTCGCATGTTAGTAAGAGCTGCGAAGTATTGACCCAGTCCTTTATCAAGTCCTGCTTTAGCTATTTCTTCACGGTAGATGAAGTCTGCATCCTGAACCATACGAACCTTTTCAGCTGTTACTTCACCAACAATTCTGATGCCAAGACCCGGACCAGGAAATGGCTGACGGTATACAAGGTATTCAGGGATGCCCAGTTCAAGTCCTGCGCGTCGCACTTCATCCTTGAAAAGAAGTCGAAGCGGTTCTACTATTTCCTTAAAATCTACACAGTCAGGAAGTCCGCCTACGTTGTGATGAGATTTGATGGTTGCAGATTTGCCAAGACCCGATTCAATTACATCAGGATAAATCGTTCCCTGCACAAGGAAATCTACCGCGCCAATTTTCTTTGCCTCTTCCTCAAATACTCTGATGAATTCCTCACCAATTATCTTTCTCTTTGCTTCCGGCTCAGTCACACCTTCCAACTTTTTGTAGAATCTGTCCTGTGCATTTACACGTACGAAATTGAGGTCATAAGCACCATCAGGGCCAAATACGGCCTCAACCTCATCGCCTTCGTTCTTACGAAGAAGACCCTGGTCTACAAATACACATGTAAGCTGCTTACCAACTGCCTTAGAAAGAAGAACTGCTGCTACCGACGAATCCACTCCTCCTGAAAGAGCACAGAGTACTTTGCCATCACCGATTTTTTCACGAAGGCTCTTGATTGTATCTTCTACAAATGAATCCATCTTCCAATCACCTGAACATCCGCATACATCAATAACAAATGCACGAAGCATCTTCATACCCTCTTCTGTATGCATAACCTCAGGATGAAACTGTGTTGCATATAATTTTCTTTCCGGACATTCCATAGCTGCCACAGGACATACAGGTGTAGTTGCTGATACTGCAAATCCTGACGGAGGTTCTGCTATATAATCCGTATGACTCATCCAGCATATTGTTTTATCCTTTACATCTGAAAATAATAGAGACTTATTATCTATATCTACTTCAGTTCTTCCATATTCACTTACCGGTGCTGTTGCAACCTTGCCTCCTAACAGATGTGCCATAAGCTGTGAGCCATAGCAAATACCCAGAATAGGGATACCCAAATCAAATATCTCCTTGCTGCAGCTCGGAGAATCTTCTTTATATACACTGTTTGGACCACCTGTAAAAATGATTCCCTTAGGATTCATTTCTTTTATTTTCTCGATTGATAACGTGTATGGATGCACTTCTGCATATACATTACATTCCCTTACACGCCTTGCAATTAACTGATTGTACTGACCACCAAAATCCAGTACTATAACCAATTCCTTATTCATCTGTTTCTCCTTGATTTAATAATGTATGGACTCTTTGTCCAAATTCTAATATAACACTTTCACAGTATAACACAATATGCAGCACTTTTGTGCTGCATATTTAAACTTTTTATATTTATTGACAAACAAAATACTACAATTCAATTCTTTCTTGCAAATTTGCCTCAAAGAATTAACAAAAAATCAAAATTCAGCTCTTTCTTGCAAATTTCCCTCAAAAGCTTAACAAAATTCATCATTTATCTCTTTCTTGCAAATTCTCCTTGAACGCTTAACAAAACTCATCATTTGTCATAACATTTGCTTATTTTGTTCCGGCAGCTTATCCGACAAGGAAATAATCATATGAAACAGTCTGCCGGATATGATTTTCCAAAGCACCTACTCTTCTGACGACGATGTTTCTTCTGTGATCTCATTTTCCTCTGACGTTGTCTCCTCACCAATATCTGAATCACCTGCAGACTCTGTGCTCATTCCAAGCTTTTCCTTCAGGACTTCTATACCCTTTTGATATTGCGTATCCTTCTCCCCTTGGAAATCCTCTGCAGTATAATCATCAGGAAGTTTTATCTCTATATCAGGTGCTACGCCTTTTCCATGAATGTCATTACCATTTGGTGTGAAATACTTAGCTGTTGTCAGCTTAACTGCCGAGCCATCCTCAAGAGGTATTACGGACTGAACTATGCCCTTACCAAATGTATTCTCACCAACAATTGTGGCTACACCATATTCCTTAAGCGATGCTGTAAGTATCTCCGATGCACTTGCACTTTCGCCATTTGTCAAAACAACCATTGGGCCATCATAGAATTCATCATTTGTGGATTTGTATTCACTTAAAACTGTTCCGGACTTATCCTTTTGATATACTATCATACCCTCCGGCAACAGATAATCACACATATCTACTACCGTAGAAAGCATTCCACCCGGATTATCCCTCACATCAATTATCATTCCTTCCATACCTTGAGACTTAAGGTCTTCTATTGCGGCCCTGAACAACTCACCTGTATTTGAAATAAACTGTGTTACTCTTACATAACCTATCTTATCGTCTATCATGTAATAAGAAACAGTTTTATTCTCTACTATCTGTCTTGTAATTGTCACATCATGGTATTTGCCATCCGTCATTCTATAAATTTTTAATTTTACATCTGTCCCCGGCTCACCTCTGATTAAACTGACAAGATAATCAAGGTCGTCTGATTTCTGTATCTCATAATCATCTATCTGTACTACATAATCTCCCGGAAGTATATCAACATCTTCTGCCGGTGCCCCCTCTAATATTCCTACTGCAACAATCGCACCTGTATCAGGGTCCTGTCTTACAGTAACACCTATACCTGCATATTCCCCAGACTCATCTTCCATCATTTTTGCAAATTCTTCTGCAGTATAATATTTTGCATATGGGTCATCAAGCGCCTCTATCATACCGGCATACAAGCCATTCTTCATATCCTCATCTGAAGTGTCAAAATAGTAATATGAATCTATTATTCCTTCTAGTTTTGCAAGTCTGGCTAATGTATCATTGTCTATAAC
>JBJEMQ010000077.1:0-3127 GCA_051879755.1 Coprococcus sp.
ATCTTCCACTCTCCTTTTTATGCAGAAAAACCCAGCAAATACAACTATTTGCTGGGTTTTTGAAGTTTTAAGTTATAACAATTTTCAGACTAGTTCTGACGTTTCTTATTCTGGATACAGTCAAATCCTACTGCACAGGCAAGTACGACACCCATAACGATCTTCTGAACATAAGAGTTAACATTCATAAGTACCATACCATTTTTAAGTGCACCGATAATAAATGTACCTGCTACAACACCTGACATCTTACCTAAACCACCAGTAATGGATACACCACCCAAAACTACACAAGTGATAACTTCAAATTCGAATCCGTCAGCACCAGATGATGCATTACCGGAAGCTGTACGGGACAGCATTACGATACCAGCAAGTCCTGCGAAAAATCCGGAAATAGCAAATACAAGATATTTGATTCTTCCTACACGGATACCGGAAAGTTTTGCAGCCTCAATATTACCACCTACTGCATAGAAGTAACGTCCAAAATATGTTTTGTTTAAGATAAAGGAACCAATCGCAAAACAAACTGCCATGATAATAACCGGAATCGGAACGATACCAACATATCCCTGACCAATAATAGCAAATCCATCAGAGAATCCGCTGATCGGCATACCACCGCAAATGATAAGTGCCAGACCATAGAAAGCTGTCTGTGATGCATATGTAGCAATGATTGCAGGGATACCAATTGTGGATACCATGAAACCATTCAAAACACCGATTAATGTTGCTGCAACCATTGATACAAGAACTGCTAAAACTGGGTTCATGCCCATATTAACCATCATGTAAGCACAGATAATATTTACAAAAGAAATAATTGTACCTGTTGAAAGGTCAATGTCACCAAGCAGGATAACAAATGTCATACCAATAGAAGCAATACCGTACATAGAAACCTGACGAAGCAGTGTAAGCAGGTTACTAGCGCTGATAAATCTCGGGTTAGCAATCGTAAAGACAATTACCAGAACAATAAGTACAAGCCAGATTGCCTTATCTTTTAATTGATTTAGAACTTTGTTTTCTTTCATATTACATTAGACCTCCTCAACTTTGGCTGCTGATGCATATGCCATAATTGTCTCCTGGCTGAACTCATCTTTGCTGAGTTCACCGGTCATGTCACCCTCTGCCAGTACTATAATTCTATCAGACATACCCATTAATTCTTCCATTTCAGAAGAAATCATCAGAATTGCCTTTCCTTCTTTTTCTACTAAGTCATTCATTAATTTGTATATCTCGTATTTCGCACCTACGTCAATACCACGTGTAGGCTCATCAAAGATAATCAACTCAGAATCTGCGGCAAGCCATCTTCCAAGGATTACCTTTTGCTGATTACCACCACTTAAGTTTTTCACAAGCTGATTCAGCGATGGAGTCTTAATTGCCATATTTTTCTCGTATTTCTCAGCAATTTCCCATTCCTTTTTCGAATCAATGACACTCAGAGTTGAATTCTTCTGATATATCGGCATATTAATATTATTTTTAATGGATATACCAAGCATTGCGCCATGACGTTTTCTATCTTCCGGCACAAGTGCTATACCTAAATCTATCGCTTCCCTTGGACTCTTCGGGTTAACTTCTTTGCCTTTAAAAATAATCTGTCCAGACTCTTTTGTCGCTGCGCCAAAAATCATCTCAGCAAGCTCTGTACGTCCGGCACCTACCAGTCCGCCCAGTCCAAGAATCTCTCCTCTGCGAACTTTCAGAGAAATATTCTTATCGCCATTACCTGTAACGTTCTTGAGTTCAAGAAGTACATCATCTTTTTTGATACAGTCTCCTCTAGGCGGATAAGACTCAGTAAGCTCACGACCTACCATCAGTTTAATCAGTTCCTGAACTTCACTGTCTTTTGTGATCAAAGTCTTAACGTACTCGCCATCTCGAAGAACAAGGATTCGATCTGACAAACGATAAATTTCTTCCAGTCTGTGTGAAATATAAATGATAGAAATTCCTTCCGCACGAAGCTGTTCAACTACTTTGAACATACTCTCAACCTCTGCACTTGTAAGAGGTGCTGAAGGCTCATCCATAATCAAAATCTTTGCATTCTGCTGAATTGCCTTTGCAATCTCAACCATCTGCTGATAACCTACTGTCAGGTTCTTCATCAATTCCTTTGGATTGATCTTAATATTTAATCTCTCAAAAGCCTTAGCTGCTTCCTTCTCCATTGCAGCCTTATCAACAATAACACCTTTTCTGATAGGGCGTCCTAAGAATAAGTTTTCTGCTGCAGACAATTCCTTTACGTTGTTAAATTCCTGATAAATAATTGCAATTCCATTCTCTGCCGCAAGCTGAGGTGTCATACTCGTGAATTCTTTGCCGTTTACAATAATTTTACCGGAAGTCGGAATAACCGCTCCGGAACAACACTTGATCAGAGTAGACTTTCCTGCACCGTTCTCTCCGATCAGCGCAAGAATCTCGCCCTGCTTTAATTCAAGAGTAACATCTTTCAGCGCAACAACACCCGGGTATTCTTTTCTTATATGCTGTAATTGTAATACATATTCTTCGCTCATATTCATCCCCCGTGACTATATTATTTGAAGGCGGCTTTATGTAGCCGCCTTCATAAACTATCATTTACTAGCTGTTAAGTTCGACAACTATTACATTCCTGCCTGGATTTCTTCGATATTGTCAGCGTTGATTTCCATTGTTGGTCTGTATACGTCTTTTCCATCTGCGAAGTCATCGCCATCAAGAATTCTCTTGAACATTTCGAAACAAGCCTGAGCTGTATCTGTATTGGATCCTTCGAAACCTACGATAGCTCTAACAGCCTCGTCTCCAGCCTGAAGAGAATTTAACTGCTCTGTTGTAACGTCTGTTGTGATAACACCTACATCCTCCGGAATCTTTCCTTTTCCGCCGTATTTAGCAAGAAGAGCTGTGTTGGAACCGATCATGGCACCTGCACCTACACCAACCCATACTTTACAATCTGGGTGAGCCTGAAGAACTGTCTCAGCTTTGGACTGAACTTCGTTGTTAACTACACCGTCGATTGTAGCTACGATTTCGTAGTTATCTTCACAGTTTTCTTCAAGACCAGCTTCGATACCATTCTGTCTCTCTAACAGAACCT
>JBJEMQ010000078.1:0-3126 GCA_051879755.1 Coprococcus sp.
ATTTTCTCTTGGTGCAAAGACAAATGGTGATGGTAAGCTTACATATAAGAGTAGTAATACAAAGGTAGCCCGGGTTGACAAAAATGGTAAGATAACAATAAGGGGCTGTGGCAGGGCGAAGATAACAATTAAAGCGTCAAAGACTGATAAATACAATGAGGCGAGCAAGACAGTTACAATAACAGTAAAGCCAAAGCAGGAGAAGATAACTTCGATTAAATCTTTAAAATCCAATACTATTACGGTTAAGTGGAGGAAAGATACAAAAGCTACCGGCTACCGGATACAGTATTCAACGGATAAGAATTTTAAGAAAAATGTAAAAACAGTATGGATTAAGAAAAATACAATTACAAGTAAGACCATAACAAAGCTCAAAGCAGGGAAGAAGTATTATGTAAGAGTGGCTGCTATCAATAAGACAGACGGCAGGAAAATCTATGGAGCAAGTAGTACGATTAGGTCTGTAAAGGTAAAGAAATAATTACTGTAAAAACGGAGGGAAACCATATGAACAACGATTATGTAGTAATGACTATACCAAAGAAAAAGAGAATAGCACTTATTGCTCACGACGCCAAGAAAGAAGAGCTGATTAAATGGTGTGCGAACAATATGGACATACTTAGTCAGCATGAGCTTTGTGGTACGGGAACGACAGCCCGTATGATAGCGGATAGAACAAACCTTAAGATAAAAGGATACAATAGTGGTCCGTTAGGTGGAGACCAGCAGATAGGTGCGAAGATAGTTGAAGGGAAGATTGATTTCGTGGTGTTCTTTTCTGACCCGCTTACTGCAGCACCGCACGATCCGGATGTAAAAGCACTGCTTCGTATTGCGCAGGTATATGACATACCTATAGCGAACAATAAAGCTACAGCAGATTTTATGATTCGTTCCAGCTTAATGGATCAGATTTATGACCACAATGTCATTAATTTTCAGAAGAATATAGATTCCAGAGCAAATATGTTAGAGAAATAGTAAAACGCTCCATAGGAGGGCATACCGCCCGCACTATGGGGCGTTTACGTTATATGTGTCGTAATCCTCTGAATAGTGATGTAATCTTGACATTAGTCTCAGTAAATAGTATTATTATCAAAAAGTGATAACAATATAAAGGGGGAAGACATAGTGAAAAAGGATTATGCACATAAAATGATGAATGCAATTAATCTGAAGATTCTGCAGCAGATTATGTTGGATGGGGAGAGCGATACCAATGCAATAGCAGAGGCTATGCCGGAAGTGCCGGTATCCAGTATTTACAGACATTTGGCAGAATTACAGGAGATTGGTGTCATTCGTATTGCGTCACAGATTCAAAAAAGAGGTGCGATTAAGAAAACTTATGCCATGAATGAGGCATTTTCAGAGAAAAATCCAAAGCATGAGGAGCTTGCGGCAATTGCAAGAACCGGACTTTGCATTATTGCCGGAGAGATACAGCAGTATTTTGAAAGTGATTATGGGGATATTGAAAAAGACTGTGTGGATATATCTAATGTTATAGTTAACATTAATGAGCAGGAATTTAAGGAAATGAGAAGGGAAATCAATGAGGTAATAAAGAAATATATGGGCAAATGTGGCGGGGAGCGCAAAGTCCGCAGAGTATCATTTATATCATCTCCGGTTTCCGGAAAGGAGGCCTTTGATGGAGGCAATTAGTCTGTTATGGAAAAATAAGCCACAGAAAATAAAGCATTTGCCGGCAAATGTGTTGGATGATTTTGGAATTTCATATCTGGTAGAGAATGTATTTTTCAAAGAAGAACAGCAGAAATTTGCAATGGAGAAAATGTCAGAGATATGTACGGATGGAGAAAATATTTTGTATCGTCAGGATATCTGGAAGGATTTGTATGAAAAACCGGATTTTGCGCATGAGATGTCTCTGGTGCTTGAGGAAATAAAAAAACTGGATATTGTGCAAAAGAGCTATGTATCGATAGATAAAAAGAGTGGGTTGCTGCAATTAATCGACCGCTTGCGGGAACTTAAATTATATATTGAAGTTGTACTTGCATTGCATGAAACACTTGGAAAGACAAAACTGGTATCTGAAGGCTTTTTGAAGATGAAGAAAATAGTAGATGAGATATCGAATAATAAAGGTTTTGCAGAGCTTAGAGAAGATATCCGTGAAATAATGGAAAATATGAGTTTATACCAGAGTATTACCATAGGATTAAATCTTGACAGCATGATGAATGTAGATGAGGTATTACTTCTTTCGGTGAATCCATTTCGCCATAAAAAGAATGTGCCGATACTGAAAAGATTTGGGCAGTTTCTGCAGGGAGCAGCTGCGACAGGTTCAAATATAGAACAAGGGGTTATCTTCACAGGAAGGAATACCAGACAGAAAGACCCTTTGATGGAAAATCTGGAACACTTACTTAGTAATGATTTGGAAGGCCTTACAAAGAAACTGTGGCAAATGTTGCAAAAATATGTGGATTTGAGTGGTAGTGCCTTGACAAGAATTATTCCTGAATTGGAGTTCTATCTGGGATTTGTACGCTTTTATCAGAAGATAGAGGCAAAGGGATTGCCAATATGTCTGCCTGAAATAGTGGAAAAGGCGACTCAGGAGCTTTCTATTAAGGATTGTTATAATATTAAGCTGTTTCTGAAGGCAGAAGAGAATGGAATTGTAACGAATGATTTTCAATTGGATAAGCAGGGAAATATTTATATTTTAACAGGTCCTAACAGTGGTGGTAAAACGACCTATACACAGGCTGTAGGCTGCGCTATACTCTTGGCACAGCAGGGACTTGCAGTTCCGGCGCAATTCTATCGGGGCACGATGTTTGATGGCATATATACTCATTTTCCGGCAACCGAGGAGAATACAGTATGTTTTGGAAGACTTGGTGAGGAGGCAAAAAGAATCAAGGAAATTATGTCCGAGGCAACGAACAGGAGTATTGTATTTTTTAATGAAACTTATTCTTCTACCAGTTTTTCGGAAGGTTTGTTTCTGGCAAAAGATCTGGTGTCTGCGC
The DNA here is from genome assembly GCA_051879755.1 of Coprococcus sp. Taxonomy (GTDB): domain Bacteria; phylum Bacillota; class Clostridia; order Lachnospirales; family Lachnospiraceae; genus Coprococcus. The sequence continues at coordinate 3,021 of JBJEMQ010000078.1, forward strand.
TGAAATATCGTAACATTGCTACGATTTATAATACGCACATGCATGAACTGGCATCAGAGATAGAAGCCTTAAACAAAGAGCCGGGAGAAGGAAAAGTGGACAGTCT
>JBJEMQ010000079.1:0-3122 GCA_051879755.1 Coprococcus sp.
CCATTTTCAACAAAACCACTTGCTGCGTACAATGCTTTTGCCTTTACATTCTCAGGTTCATAGGAGAGCCAGCACAATTTCGCTTTTCCACAGGGTTCTGATCTCATATAATCAATGGCAAGTTTCATAGCTTCTTTACCATAACCTTTATTCTGGTATTTTTCATCAATCATAAGACGCCAAAGACAATAATTTCCTTCTGCCACCTCAGGTTCATCCTCATCCCCCAGTGTATCATAGCCAAACATAATAAATCCTACAGCCTCATCCCCATCATAGATTCCAAAAGGAAGTGCCACTCCATTATTAGTAACAGCTACATACGCCTCCATCAGACTCTCACAGTTGGTGGCTACAAAATTCTTCTGTTCTTCCTTTACAGAAAGCGACACGATTTTATATACATTATCAAATGTTATCTTTCTAAATTCCAACATATTAAAATTCATACCTCTCATTATATTTCAAGTTTTAAGACTTCTTGACATCATCCGCTTAAAACCCAAAAAGCTTTGCCAAACCATCTGCATATTCCTTATACACTGCTGCCATATCTGACTTCACACATTTGCTTCCTGCCGGATCACCTACATAGCCCTTAGGAATCAAATGTTTGTTCTCTGGTTCTCCTTCATTCCAAAGTCTTCTCTGCTCTCCTTCAAGCAATGACGGCTCTAATCCTTCAAGTTTTTCATTTCTTACAAGTTCCGGCATAATTTCCTGCATCATGGCAGTCTCAAATGCACCTGCATGGATATCAAACTCATCCTTAGGGAATTGATCTATCTTAAATGCCCTTTCAAACGCAAATGGTGGAATCAATGCAAGATAGTCCTCTTTTCCAGTAAAGCCTTCATACTCAATATCATCTTCATAAATCGGCCAGAATGTTTTCATTTTCAGCTTTGCATTACATTCAATAATCGCTTGTTTCATGGCATTTTTCTGTAAACCGTCTCCATGTGCATTGAATAATACTGTCTTTTCAAATCCAAAACGCTCAAGGCTCTGCAAAATATCAGTCATTGCCGCAACAATATTCTCTAAGGAAGCTGTAAAAGTGCCTGGGAATTGTCTTGTCATCGCCTGCGTTCCTCCCCAGTAAAAAGGAGGTGCTACCACACATGCAATTCCTTGTTTATCCCAGTGTTTCTTAATCTCAACTGCCTGGTTCAGTGCACAATAAATATCTGTTCCAAGTGGCAAATGCGGTCCATGCGCTTCCACCACTCCGACCGGTAGAAATACGACTGCTCCGGCCTTTGCGGCTTCCTCGATTTCCTCCCAAGTCATTCCTAACATTGTATTTTCTAAAAATGCATTTGACATAATTAACACTCTCCCCCTAAAATAATCTTTATGTCACTACATCGCAGTTCTTTTCATACTACACATTCTAACTGACAGTCACTAGGTTCCTTTTCCACATGTGCCTTATCATATTCCTCAGCTTCTACACATCCCATAGCTTTATAAAAAGCCTGACTTTCCACAGAGGAATGTCCTGATATATACAGTTTTTTGGCTCCGTGTTCCTTTGCCCACTGTTTTGCAATGCCAAAAAGCTCTCTGCCGACACCTTTTCCACGCATATCCTCAGAAGTATGCATGCTGGATAACTCCAAATATTGTTTCTCAGAGCCCAAAAACTCTGACTCCACTGAGATAAAGCCCTTTAATTTACCATCATCAAAGGCTCCTGCAAACAGTCCTCCGGTTCTTACTGTATTGAGCAGGCATTTTACAAGATATTCATACTCTGCCTGTCCCCAGTCCTCTACAAAAGCAATGTCCTTGATACACCATTCTCCGTCAATCTTTCTCCAACATTTCGTCACGACCTGATGACGGATATAATGTGAAAACAATTCACAGTTAATCTCATCTTCTTCTATTTTTCTATATTCCATCTATAAATACCTACTCACTTTCAAAATATCTTCTGGTTTCTTTTCTAACATACCAATTACAGTTTCTCCACTTTCTTTTATGTACTGCTGAACTATCCTGTAGCCAATCGCATATCCTGCACACCAGGGTATCCCGTCTTCTTCACTGCCAAACATATATTTCATATAATCCATACCCGCTTTCAACACATATTCTCTATAATGCTTATTCCAGATTTCACACAGCTTATCATCTGGTATCGAAAAGATCCATTCAGGTTTCAAATCCGGATATAAAGATAATGCAAAACTGTCAGCTTCACCATCAATAACCAGAGAATCTATCAATTTATTCTCCAGACTTCCTGCATGCAGCATAAACCAATAATTTCCCCAAACGGTATGATGATATTCATGTGCAAAAACATAAGCAATCCATTTTTCATAGTCCTTTACTAATGGATTTATCTGAATCATCAGATTACCAAACAGCGATGTTCCAACCACACCATTTTGTTTTTCATTTACCATGGAATTATCAGCATCCATAGGAAACAGAGCAACTGTAATCGGATCATCATCATAGTTTGGAAGAATACCCACTACTTTCTCAAACTCAGATTTTAGTTCACATACATTGATATTTTTTAATACTTCTACTTGTTCTTTTAATTTGGTAATATTCTGAATTGCTCCCGGTTTTCTTTCACTTAAATCCATAGGTGCGTAACAACACAATTTCTCCCAATATGGTTGAATCACCATTCTCTCCCATTGTTCCTGCTTGTCAGCACCGTTTTCTACAGCTTCTATATATCTCTCTACTTCATTACATGTATTAATAATTTCAATTGTCATTCTTTCCCCCTGTATGAAACTTAGAACTTCTTCACGAAATAGCCCTTGCTCCTAATGAAGAGAATTTCCAGAAATTCTCTAGAAGTTCTTTTCATACTAATCTTTTACAATATCTTATTTCTTCTTCATCTCTTGACACTTCTACATACCCAAATTTTTCATAAAGATGCTGATTACCTACACTGAATACCGGAGTCGACAGATGCCATTCTTTTATTGATGAATACTGTTTCTCCACTAATTGCAAAACATAATAACCATATCCCTTGCCCTGGTAATCAGGATGGATAACAAAATCCTCAAACTGCATCGTATCCTCTCCCTGCGGAATAAGAAAAAATGCACCTATAATTTTTTCATCCAGTAATATCTTGT
>JBJEMQ010000080.1:0-3111 GCA_051879755.1 Coprococcus sp.
GACACCCTTGCTGTTCAGCTATACACTTCCCACTATCTGGGCGTGTTCGGGACTTTCACCCGTTAGAGCGCGCCCATGGCGCGCAAACGATAACAGGCAGGTGATCCGAATGATCACCTGCCATATAAAATAATCAATATTAAATTGAAATTATTCAAACTCTTGGGCAGAGAGATTTATTTGGTTGTTTCTCGGTACACATTTGTGTGTTGCGGACTTTACAATGTCTGCTTTGGACTAATTCTTCTTCCTGTCCACCCCATCATATCAGCCCATCCAAGCATACTCTCTCTCTCTTCTCTCGCTTCTTCATCATTCATATCTGTCTCATATATTGTTTCTAACATTTCGCAAAAACCACCTATCCCACCGACATCATCAACCAGCTCTATTCCATCTTTATCAAGGCAAATCGGACGATGCCTGACAATAATCTCTTCCAGATTATCCAATGATACATCCGGAGTTTCTGCATTCCTGTCCTTCCATGCACCCTCTTCGTCCAGCTTATAGGTATTCTCACAACTGATCAGGACTTTCCATCCATCACCATAATCATAGCTGTAAATCAATTGTTCTGTAATCGGTAATACAGGAATATTATATGTCGCCAAGAATTCCCGTTCCTGTCTTCCACTTTCAAAGCGTTTATTTTGATATCCATCTATGCCCTCATTCACATCAATCTTTGATAATTTTGAATTCAAATACTTCTTTACTTCTGCAAAACTTACTTTGTTCTTATTCTTTACACAAAGAATCTCCGTCAAGGGCAACCGTTCAATTAATTCATGACACATCACATCGGCAAACGCATATATTACTTGATCTACTGTTGCATCCTTAAGTTTTACCTTATATGGTTCCGGCTGCTTCTCAGCCTGTAAGTCAAACTCACGAACGGTTATTTCCTCCCACCTTGCAAACATATCCTGCACTTCCATCTGGTTAATCAAATAATGTTCACCATAACCCTTATATTTATACGGTCCTGTGTATTTTTTCCTCATCCATGATTTGACACTTTCTCCCTCTCTGTAATCATCATCCCAATAAATATCTTCATAATTCTCTGTCGGAAATCTAAAATATACACCAGCCATTTTTGACCAGGTGCTAAACTGATTATCTGTCAATTTCTTAAATATATCCTCCGGCAGACTAAAATTATGCAGATGCCCATTCTGCCAGCCAAACATTCTTAAAATTGCATAATTAAGTGCATGTAAAGTGATATCCGCCGGAACAAGAATGTCTCTTGATATGGATTTTTTCATGGAACCATATTTTTCTAGTATCTGTATGCCTTTCTCATCCACATACTTCATGTTCAGTTCCAAATGCAGTCTAAGTACATCTGACCTGTCAGTTTTACCGCCTCTAAATTCAACCATTCTGTTATCTGCCATATCGCCCATCCTTTCTGATACTTCTCCCTTTAATTCTTTCTTTACTACCTGCATAGCTGCAGCATGTTTCATTCTGTTCCTATATTTGTCTGAACGTATCGCTTCCGGCGACAACTCATTACCTCCATATACGCCACGCTCATATGGCATATATGCCTGCACATTTTTAACAGACATATATAAGGTGTTCGCTATTTCTTCTGTTGTCAGCCCCTGCTCCAAAAGTTCTCCGATTTTTATGCTCGTATCACTTTCCCATAGACCTTCCGTTATTAAAACTTTACGCACTTTAACTGTTGACACACCGATTGCTTTCGCTGTTTCTAAAATAGAATTATTACCGGCATATAATTTTATAATTTGCTCTACTTGTGCTCCTGTGATGTTGCCCATAAGATTTCCTCCGTTGCTATTACTATACCTTTATTGCATTTTCGTGTCAACCTAATCTTCTGAGGCACAAAACATGGCAACTTCATTCCATCTTTCCATGCTTAAGTACAATGCTTATTCTTCTAATATTTCTATGATTGGCAAAACTTTATCAAAATCTTTTTTGCTTAAAACTTCGCTCAAACTTCGCTCATTTTTTTGAGCGAAGTTATTCGTGTCTTGCACTGCAACTTCTTTTTCCATTTTTAACATAAGTGTCACCTGATTCAAACTGGTATTCTCTACAAGCTCCGGCTGGGTCCAGCCCTCTGCTTCCCAAGTAGCAAGGATCGTAGGAAAGCCCGAACCTGCATTATCTCCAAAGCCTACCATTCTAAGCATTGTTTTGTCGGTTTTTCAAACATTCCATCCACCTCTTCTGTTATTCCAATTCACTGCATATTTACAACTCTATAAACTTATATCTACCTGATCCATAACCAGTTACTTTCTTAATTACTTTTGCAGCCTTCATCGCATTCATAACATTTGTTGCTTTTGATTTCGAGCAACTTAACCATTCCTGAACATTTGCCTGTCCAAATGGAACGCCTGTACCACATGCACAAAATACCTGTTCAATATTCTTGATAAACTTATCTGTTATTTCCGCTTCTCTGAATAATGGCATATATTTTTCAAAAGTGTTGCTTACTTTCTGAGCATTATTGATTACTTTTTCAGCCGCATTGCTTACTTCTTTAAGGGTGTTGCACATATTTTTCGTAGCATTGCTTACTTTTTCTTGAGTGTTGCTTACTTTTCTAAACATCGTAACCTTAATTCCGTCACCAAACTCTTCAAATAAAGGCTCTGGCAAACCATATTCAGCACTCCTATTATATAGCCTTGGAATTCCTGTTCCCCATGATTCAATAATATGCATATAATGAAATGCCTCTGCAATGGCTTCATTCCTGCATCTGGATTTACCCATTTTTGCTGTCGCTATATCAAGACCTCCGTATAACATTCCCGGTGACAACACTTCAATCCTATCATCAAAAATGCAGACCTGTACACAAGCTTCATCAAGATAACTTCTATGAACTACTGCATTTGCCACCATCTCTCTGATAGCTTTTGTAGGCAATTCATATTCCTCACTTCTGTATACGCCGTTAATTTCTGCACCTAAGTTTATATGTCTTAATATAAAATGGTACGCATCATCCACCTGTTCGTATATCGGTCCTGTGAATTCTTTTTGGTCTATAAATATATCTCTTGTAGTACCTTTGAACAATGCGCACTGAACCTTCGCATTTCT
>JBJEMQ010000081.1:0-13650 GCA_051879755.1 Coprococcus sp.
TGCTTATCTGTATTGATGGCAATAAGTTCTACTCCTTCAACATTTTCATCAATCATTCTGTTTACAGCATTATTTCCGGCTCCCCCTACTCCAATAACAAGTATTCTTGCCGGTGTTCTCTCATCGTTTGATTTTATTTCAAGCAAGGTCATGTCCTCCTTATATTATTTTATATTCTTATATTTATATGTATAGCTATATTATCACACTCGTATTTACATAATACGATTTTTTGATAAATAACGCAACATTTTTTTTACTTATTTTCCTTAAATATAGTATTACCATTTTTTGCATCATAATCTTTCATATCCAAAGTCCCTGATTTACCTTCCAGTTTCTCTAATATGCTGTCAAGATTCATAAGCTTGTCCTCAAGGTTAACGGCCCCTCCCAATTCAATCTTTATATTATCCTTTCGAAGGATAATCTCATTATCACTGTTAAAACGTATTTCATCAATAATAAGTTCATTCTTCTCAATCAGCTGCGTCATAGTAAGTATTTCCTGAAACAGTTCTTTATTCTCCACCGGAAGTGCTTCTCCTATAACTATACTGTCAAAAGTCAGGCCTGCTATACATGGAATATCCGGAAGTTTTTCAGGAGATGTTTCAAGTACCACACCTTCATCATCAAAATAAATATATTGATCCATATACATTACACACCCTGCCATTGATTTCTCATACACTGTTATGGTTACTGTATTTTTATTAACAATTTCTATTTGAAATTTATCTATAAAAGTAACATTTTCAACAGGATGCAGCTTATTCTCCAGATAAAACTCAACTGTATTTCCAACAGGCTTATCATTCGTTACAATAGATATTATTTCTTCCTCTGTATAATGCTCATTTCCTGTCACCTGAATTTTATCCAGACTATATGCTTTTTTTATATATATAATCGCAGTTAAAGCAAGAATAGCAATACACCCGATTACTATCAACAATACTTTAACTGAAGTTTTTATCTTTTTCTTTAATTTTAATGGTTTATCCTTTTCTTCTCTTTCCATCCAATCACCTGCCCGGCTTCATTCGTCTCGCAACAGACATAACAAGCCCCATTTCAATCAGTATAAAAACGATAGAACTGCCGCCATAGCTTATAAACGGCAGCGGAACTCCTGTAGGCGGAATCGTATTGGTAACAACACTTATATTAATAATCAACTGCACAGCGATATGTGCCATAACACCAGTGACAAGAAGTCCACCCAATCTGTCAGCAGCATTTATGGCTATTACCATACATCTTTTTAAGAACACAATAAACAATCCAATAATACAAAGTGCTCCAAATATTCCCAATTCTTCACATATAACAGAAAATATCATATCATTATGCGATTCAGGAATAAATCCCATCTTCTGAATACTGTTTCCAAGTCCCCTGCCAAAGATACCTCCTGAACCTATGGCATAAAGTGACTGCATCGTCTGATAGCCGTCAGGATATTTTTCAGGAGCCAGCCATATTCTTATTCTGTCAGCCCTATATCCGGCAAAAGCTATAAATAAGGCACATCCTGCTATGCCTATTATTGCCAGCACTATAAAATACCAGGTTTTTGGACTTGCTACAAATAATATAATAAATACTATCGCAAAACAAATAATAGCTGTACTAAGGTTTTCTATAGCTATAAGAATAACAGCTATAACAGGAAGCAGCATTATCTTAGCCACTCCTCTTATCGTATTAAGGCTTTTTGTATTTGCAGTACATGTTGCAGCAGTATATATAATAAGTGACACCTTGGCACATTCAGATGGCTGAAATCCAAAAGGACCTATATACAGCCATCTGGCAGAACCGTGGCTTGCAGTACCTATAATATAGACAAGTATAAGCAAAATCATGGATACAATAAGTATAATTCCTGAATATTTCGCTATTACTCTGTAATCCATTCTGGATACCAAATATGCAAATACCATTGCAACAAGCGCAAATACAAGCTGTCTCTTTGCAAAATATGCACTGTCATTAAACAGCTCCATACCTCTGTAAGAGCTGGTACTGTAAACCATGATAAGTCCAATGCACACTATCAGCAATACCATTGCAACAAAAGGATAATCTATATATCCACCCTTTATCCATATAGTACCCGGAGTAGTCTGATTATCTGAAGTAATCTCAGCATTATTATGTGCTTTACTATTTCCCAATAGAATCACTCCTTATAGCTCTTCACATACTCCTTAAACATTCTTCCTCTTTGTTCATAATTATCAAACATACCCCAGCTGGCACATGCAGGAGACAACAAAACTGCATCTCCGGCTTTTGCATTGTCATGGCAGTATGCCACTGCTGCTTTCAAATCATCCTCAAATACTATATCTGTAAATCCATGTCGTCTGGCACACTCTGCTATTTTTTCTGCAGTCTGGCCTATAAGTACAAGACACTTTACCTTTCCATCAAATGCCTCAATCCATTCATCATATTCAGAACCTTTATCGTAACCGCCACCTATAAGGTATGTATCAGTTATCATAGCCTGTATTCCTTTTATAGCTGCATCAGGATTTGTGCCCTTCGAGTCATTGTAATACGCTACGCCATTTATTGTTTCAACATATTCTATTCTATGTTCTACTGCTTTAAAGTTTACTGCCACATCATGTATCACCTGTACAGGTACCTGCATATAATATGCAATTCCAACTGCAGCTAAAACATTTTCGACATTATGCGCACCCAACAGCTTAAGCTCTGACAGTTCAAGAACTTTTTTCTTATTATCTCCATCTTCTATATATATAGAATTGTCCTCTACATATACACCACCCTGTGGTTTCTCAAGTCTGCTGAAATATACAACCTTTGCATTTACTTTACTTCCCATTGCCCTGGTATTCTTATCATCATAATTAAGGACAATCACATCATCCTTTGTCTGATTTTTTGAAATCGACAGCTTAACATTTCCATAATTTTCAAATGTATAATGTCGGTTCAGATGGTCAGGTGTAAGATTTAATATCGCACTTACATTCGGATGAAAATCTATGGCAGTTTCCAATTGAAAACTGCTTATCTCTGCAACTGTGACACTGTCATCAGAAGTTGTATCACAAAGCTCCGTATATGGAATACCTATATTTCCGACAACTATTGTCTTTGGATTATAAGCCTTCATTATCTCTCCTACCAAAGAAGTAGTTGTTGTCTTACCATTTGTTCCTGTTATAGCAGCAATTCTTCCCTTTGCATAATAATATGCCAGCTCAATCTCACTCCATATAGGAATATTATGAGTTCTTACAGCTTCGGTAAATGGTGCATCAACAGGTATACCGGGACTTATAACCATGAGTTCTGATGCATTAAGTATCTCTTCTGTAAGTTTTCCAAGTATAAGCTCACACAATGAAGAGTTATCAAATTTCTCCATAATTTCAGTCTTGTTTATCTTTTCATTTTCATCAAAAAGGAAAACCTTTACTCCATGTTTAATCAATAATCTGCAGGCGCTGATTCCACTTTTCCCTGTACCAGCAACTATAACACTCTTTATGTCCATTATATTCTTCCTCCTTATACAGCAAGCAGACCTATTACACAAAGTATTGCTGTCACGATAGAAAATATAGCCACAACCTTTGTCTCCGGCCATCCTGACAGTTCAAAATGATGATGAATAGGCGCCATCTTAAATACTCTTTTTCCTGTCAGTTTAAATGATATTACCTGAATAATTACTGACAAAACTTCTATAAAATATATAAATGCAACTATTATTATAAATAAAGGCATCTTCAGCATATATGCAGTTGAAGCTACAAATCCTCCAAGCGCCAGCGAACCTGTATCCCCCATAAACACCTTTGCAGGATATACATTATATACAAGGAAACCAAGCAGACTTCCCATGGCTGCACATGTAACAGGTGCAACTCCTGAACCTGTTCCTATAGCAACAACGGCAAAGAAAGTGGCTATAAGAACTGTTACTGATGATGCAAGGCCATCAAGTCCATCTGTGAAATTAGCTCCATTTACAGTACCAAGTACTATAAAAAACAACATTGCTACATAAAACCATTTATTCAGTTCTACTGTTTTTCCTATAAATGGTATAATTATCTCATTATTAATATCTGAATATTTTTCTACATAATATGCAAAAACTCCGGTAACTACTATCTGACCAAGCATCTTCTGCCATGCACGAAGTCCCATGGAACGCTTCATTACTACCTTAATATAATCATCAAGGAATCCTATAAGACCAAATCCAAGTGTTACAAATAACACAGGCAGTACATCAGGATAATCACTCATATAAAATAATGTTGTTATTGTAAAAGCCAGCAGGATAATAAGTCCTCCCATAGTAGGTGTTCCCGATTTCTTTAAATGCGATTCCGGTCCATCATCTCTTACAAACTGCCCAAATTTCAATTTCTTAAGAAAAGGGATTATTATAGGGCACAGTATCACACTTGCTGCAAATGAAATAATAATAGGCAGAATAATCTTAAAATCTAAATTCATCTTGTACTCCTTAACTGCTGTTTTTGTAAAAACAGCTATATATTTTTATCTGTATAGTGATTATCTAAACCATTCATTACATTCTCTGAATCTGTTAAGATAAACAGCTATCCTTTTCATAGTCATTTTATTATTCTACAGATTCTTCTGTAGAAATCTCCAAAGCCGGATCTTTCTCAATACCCAGATACGGCAATATATTTTCAAATACTTCTTTTATTACAGGTGCCGCTATAGTTCCACCATAATATGTGCCCTCCGGCTCATCTATAAGTATAATTGCTATAACCTGCGGATTATCTGCAGGTGCAAAACCTATAAATGAAGATATGTATCTTCCTGTTCCTCTTGGAAGTTTCTCACTGGTTGCAGTCTTACCACCTATCCTATATCCCTGAATTGCCGCTTTATTTCCAGACCCTTCCGACACAACTTTCTCCAGCATTTCTCTTACTGTCTCTGATGTTTCTGTCTTAATGGCATTCTCTGCAACAGGATATGAAAGCTGGATTTCTTCATTACTTTCACTGTCTATAACCATTTTACCTATATGAGGCGTAATCTTATTTCCACCATTTATAACTGTTGATATAGCTGTTATAAACTGTATTGGTGTAATCTGAAACGACTGACCGAAAGACATTGTTGCCAATTCCACCGGACCAACATCCTCAATATTATGCATGATAGAACTGCCTTCACCCGGAAGGTCTATACCTGTTTTATCAAAAAGTCCAAGTTTTCCATAGTACTCATATAATGCATCTGCTCCGGTTCTTTCACCTATTTCCATAAAAGCCGGATTGCACGAGTTCATAAGCGCATGAACCAAATCCTCAGAGCCATGTCCTGTTGTCTTATGGCATCTGATGCGTCTATCCTCTACAATCTTATAACCCGGGCAGAAGAATGTATTTTCTTTTGTTACAGCCCCTGTTTCAAGTGCTGCAGTAAGAGTTATTATCTTGCATGTGGAACCGGGCTCATAAGTATCACTTATGTTAAAATTTCTCCACATATTATTCAGCAAGTCCATCTGATTATCAGCAGTTACATCTGCTTCATAGTTCAATTCAAACGGATTGTTCAAATCATATTCAGGAACATCTGCCATAGCATATATTTCGCCATTTTGAGGATTCATGATGATAATACATACCCTGTTTGCATTTTTCTCCTCTTTAACTTTTAGCGCTGACTGTGTAGCATATCTTTGAATATTCAGGTCTATAGATGTTATAAGATCATCACCCGGTATAGGATTAACTCTGGACTCAGAAAATTCTACCAGTTCAATTCCCTTCGCATCTGTCACCGCATTTATGCTTCCGGCAGTTCCGGAAAGTATATCATCATAGCTGACCTCAAGTCCTACTATTCCCTGATTATCTGCCCCGGTAAATCCAAGCACCTTAGATGCAAGACTTCCATAAGGATAATACCTTTTGTAATCTTCGTCAACTTTTATTCCGGAAATATTTAGCTTTCTTATTTCATCAGCTACACTTTTTTCAACATTTACGGCTATTATTTCTCTTGATGATACCTTTGTTACTTTCTTCCTTATCTTCTCCTCATCAATATCAAGATAAGAAAGCAGGACTTCTATTACCTGTTCCTCATCCTCTATCTGACTATGAACAACTGAAATTGAACATACGGCTCTGTTATCTGCAAGTATATTGCCATTCCTGTCATATATTCTGCCCCTTGGCGCTTTTATACTTCTTTCTCTTTCGTGCAACGAATCTGCAAGTGCACTATAATGCCGGGCCTTGTATATCATCAGATATGCCAATCGTCCAGAAAGAAATATTCCTGCACAAAGCATACAAAGAAAAACAATAAATATTCTTCTTCTATTAAAACTATACAGCTTCACTCTATCAGCCTTTTTACTATATCTATATATAATATTATTATTATTCCTGATATATTCTAATCTATTTGATAAAGATTATTCCGGCTCAACATATTCTGCCGTACTTTCTTCTCCTGTATCACTTTCTGTTATACTCTCTTCAACCGTATAACTCTCCGTCGTGTCAGCCTCTGATGTATAACTTTCCGTTATATCAGGATCTGTTGTATAGACCTCTGTCGTATCGCTTTCTGCCGTATCGCTCTCTGATGTATCTTCTCCTGTCATACCATCTTCTGTCGTATCAGCTCCTGTGCCATCATTTTCAAATACTGAATTTATCGGTTCATCCTGTCCTGTACTTGCTGTGTTATCTCCGTTGCTTTGGTATACATTCATGTATGGGAGCAAATCAACCATAACTTCATGGAATAATCTTGCACCTGCACCTGAAGTATCCTGAGATTCAACATTTGGTTCATCAACAACCACATATACAACTATTTGTGGATTCTCAATAGGAGAACATCCGATAAATGATAAAACATATTTTCCATTTCCTCTCGGAAGCTTCTCCGCCGTTCCTGTTTTACCTCCTATTGTATATCCTTCTACAGCAGCTCTTCCACCTGTACCATTTTCAACAACTCCAAGAAGATATGAACGCATCAGGTCTGAGTTTTCCTTTGATATGGTTTTTCTTACAAGTTCCGGTTCAATATCTTCTATTATACTTCCATCATCATCAAGTATCTGCTTTACTACATGCGGAACATAATAATCTCCACCATTTACAATAGAAGAAAATGCCGCAGCCAACTGTATCATAGTAACACTTACGCCCTGACCAAAAGACGATGTTGCAAGCTCTGCAGGATTAAGTGTATCTTCGTCATACTTTATACCTGCTGCCTCTCCAGGCAAATCAATTCCTGTAACCGAACCTATATTAAATATCTCCTGATATTTGTCAAATATTTTAGCGCCTTCTTTTCTGGAAATCTGCATCATTGCGTCATTGCAGGAATTTTCTATAGTCTGTTTAAGTGTAAGAGTGCCTTCACCTGCAGGATTATGGCAATATATAGGACTTCCACCCTCTACTACAGTCTCATACCCGTCACAGTAAAAAGTATCTCCGTCTGAAACTATTCCATCTTCAAGCGCACCTGCCACAGTTATCGGTTTGAAGGTTGAACCTGGTTCATAGATATCACTTATACAATAATTTCTCCACACAGAATTAAGCGCCTCGTACAACTGGTCATTTGTAAATCCATCTATAGTTGCATTGAATTCTTCATCGCTCATCTGCGAGAAATCATATTCAACCTCTTCAGTTGTAATCTGCTCGGTTGTTACTTCTTCTGTCGTCGTTTCCTCTTCGGAACCTTCTTCTGAATTTTCTGTTGGTGCTTCAGTCGTAACTTCCTCTCCCGTTTCTGCATTAACCTTTTGCGTTACTGTTACTTTCATATTACGAAGTGCAGTTGTATCCATCGGTGAATTAGGATTATAGCTATGGGAGCAGCTCATTCCCAGAATTTCTCCATTTGTAGGATTCATGGCAATTATTCCAATCTTCTTTGCTCCTGTAGTTTCCATATATTCAGCTATGTTATCTTCAAGAATTTTCTGTATATTAACATCTATTGTTGATACAACAGTATATCCATTAACTGCCGGCACAGTAACAGATTCAACAGTATTATCATTTGTAAGATATCCATATGTTTTACCATTTGTTCCATTCAAATAACTGTTATAATAACCCTCTATACCACCTTGTCCTACATTACCGCTTGATGTATAGCCAAGTATATGACATGCAACATTTCCATTCGGATATCTTCTTTTATACTCTTCTTCAAATCTTACACCAATAACGTTTTTGCCATCTTTTGAATTACAGTATTCCTTAAACTCTTTAACCTTCGAATATGCAAGGCCTTTAATTGCCATTTTGTAAAACGAATCCGTATCTTCCATATACGAATCGAAATCATCCTTAGTCAGTCCAAAATATGTCTCTAATGCTTTCTGTGTTGCCTCCCGATTCTTATCAGTACTCAATATATTCTTTGGTTCAAGAATAAGATTATATACTTTTTCACTCGTCGCAAGTACATTTCCATTTCTGTCTACAATCTCGCCCCGTTCATATGGTATATCGAGGCTGTCATATTTCTTTTGTGACAGCACTTCTTCAGAATATTCCTCACCTTTTGCTATACCCAGATATATCACCCGTACTGCCAATAACACAAAACAAGCTACTGCAGCCAAATATGCAATCAGGAGTTTTTTCTTCATTTTCTTCAAAAATTTTTTTGCTCTTTTTGCCATTTTTATCACCCAATTCTAATTTATTATGCCTGTTTAACAAGCCTTTATGACGCAAAAATTTCCTGAGACCTATTTGGCCTCAGGAACATTCTTGTACTGTACTACATAATCCTCATCACTCTGCGAATAATATAATGTTTGTCCCGGCTCTGAGTATACCATGCCAAGCTCTTTTGTCGCAATGTTATATATTTCCTCAAGATTTGTCATAGACTCGAGTCCTGAACTATATTCAGCATTTTCATCAAGCTGTGCATTTAACTGAGCTTTAA
This sequence comes from Coprococcus sp., assembly GCA_051879755.1. Taxonomy (GTDB): domain Bacteria; phylum Bacillota; class Clostridia; order Lachnospirales; family Lachnospiraceae; genus Coprococcus. The sequence continues at coordinate 8,998 of JBJEMQ010000081.1, forward strand.
GATCGGCTATATTATTTTTTCCTTCACGCACATCTGCACTAAGCTTTAATATATAGAAGCATAAGCCTACAACTATTATCGCCGCACATGTCATGCCAATACCATGCTTAAACTCATCTACCCAGCGTCTATCTTTATTTCTTTTTTTCTTTCTTACTGCCGTTCTTTTCTTTCTGACCGGCTCCGGCTGAGCTTCCGGTTCTTCTGAAGGTATATATTCCGGATGATACTCTCTTCGTTTTGGCTCAACCTCATACATATCCAGTTTTCTAACGGTACTTCCGTCTATGTAATATCTTCTGTTATCTGCCATAATAACAGCACCTCTCTATCTGTCTATCTTCTCAAAAACTCTAAGCTTGGAACTCTTTGCTCTCGAATTCTCACTGAGTTCATAATCTCCCGGAATAATCGGTTTTTTTGTAATCACCTTTCCCTTTGATTTAAGTCCACAAGTACACACAGGGAAATTTGGTGGGCATATACATGGATTTTCATTTCTTCTAAAGGCATTTTTCACTATTCTGTCCTCTAAAGAATGAAATGTTATAATGCATAGTCTTCCTCCCGGTGCCAATCTGTCTATCATTCCATCTATGGAATTAGTTAGGACACCAAGTTCATCATTTAATTCTATTCTTATTGCCTGAAATGTCTGCTTTGAAGGATGTCCCTGCCCATTTCTTGCCTTTGCAGGAATAGAACTTCTTATAATGTCATTCAGTTCTTCTGTTGTTTCTATAACTTTATTACTGCGGTATTTTACGATGTGATACGCTATGCTTTTCGCATACTTTTCTTCACCATAATCTTTAAGGACACGAAATAATTCCTGTTCCGAATATTCATTTACGATATCCTTTGCAGTTTTTTTCTGACGATTGTCCATTCTCATGTCAAGTGGCGCATCAACCCGATATGTGAATCCCCTATCCGCATTGTCGAGTTGATACGATGACACACCCAAATCAAGGAGTATGCCGTCCACAAAACATATATTTAGCTCGTCTAGTACGCTTTGTAAATTTTGATAGTTGTCTCTTATGATATCTACTTTGTTGCTATATTCTTTAAGCCTGTCCGATGCTGCCCTTATAGCATCCTCATCCTGATCTATACCTATCAGCCTACCCTCTTCATTAAGCCTTTTACATATCTCAAGCGAATGACCGGCCCCGCCCAAAGTACCATCAACATAAATTCCACCTGGTTTTATATTAAGATTTTCAATTGTCTCATTTAACAAAACAGATTTATGTTTAAATTCCATATTCAACTACCATTTCTAAATTCTGAAGTCCAGTTCATCAAGCTCATCTGCAATCTCATCCATGTTGAGAGACTCTTCGTTGTTTATTTCATCCCACTTAGCCTTGTCCCAGATTTCGGCTTTTTCACCATTTCCGATAATAACAACGTCCTTGTCTATACCGGCAAAATCCCTAAGTGTCTGCGGTATAAGTATTCTTCCCTGTCCATCAACTTCACACTTCGTTGCACCCGAGTTAAAAAAACGTTTGAACTGTCTGGCTGATTTATTTGTCATCGGAAGCTGATTAAGCTTCTCTGCAAATATCTGCCATTCTTCATTTGGATATACATATAAGCAGTTATCAAGGCCCTTCGTAATCATAAAAGTGCATCCCAGCTCTTCTCTGAGCTTTGCAGGCATAATAAGTCTGCCTTTGGTATCTAATCTATGTTCATATTCACCTGTTAAACACTTTGACACCTTATACACCTACTCTCTAGTGGTATCCTCCACTTTTCCACCACTTAGTTACCCTTTTCCACCACTCATGTGTCAATTTTATAATAACTATATGTAAAATGCAACCACTAATTTGTAAATTTCTTATTTTTTTCACTTTTGTATTCTGATATAAACAAAGCTTATTATTTCCTACAAGATAAAATAAGGCACATGTCAGAGATAAGATATTTTCTGACACGCGCCTTATTTTTTCATAATATATAAGAGAGACCGTTTTACCAGTCTCTCCATCAAATAGCTTTTATTCATTTTGGGGAGTCTTCCCCACTTTATGACACTTTATATAGTTGTATATCAAAGCAGCACCGGCTACTACGAAACATACTATACCAAGGAGCTGGGACACCCTTATTCCGGTATTACCTATCATAAGGGAATCAGTCCTTAAACCTTCTATTATACTTCTTCCTAATCCATATGCCATAACATATATCAGAGCAAATTCTCCTGTGAATTTCTGATGTTTTCTATATATAAGCAGAAAGATAAGCACCAGGAGATTCCAAAATGACTCATACAGGAATGTAGGATGAACCGTTATGCATTCCATCCCGTTTATCACCTGTGTATTCGCCAGCATTGCATCTGATATAATTCCATCATTTACCAAACCGTTTAACGAGCCCTCGCTTCTATAATAGTCAAGTGGTATCGCCATGGCAAACAATGAATCAGTATATCCGCCAAACGCTTCTCTATTAAAGAAATTACCAAAGCGTCCAAGTATCTGACCAATAAGCAGACCAAATACTGCGGTATCCGCAATCTGCCATACATTTATTTTTCTTACTTTGGCAAATATTATGCCAACTATAACACCTGCTATAATACCTCCATATATGGCAAGTCCACCATTCCTGATATTTATCATACCAACCAGTGTTTCTTTCAGGCTGCCTTTTACTATATACTCATCAAGTCTGAATAATATATAATAAATCCTTGCACCAAGTATAACAGGCAAAATAAGCACCAGCATAAAATCCATATAAAGCTCGGGATTCTGGTTAGTGCGTTTTGCTTCTCTTGTAACCATAAAATACGCCAGCACAAATCCAAGTGTAATTACTATTCCATAAAATCTTATTTCAAATCCAAATATTGAAATATGATCTCCAATATTTTTTAGGGTTATTCCCAAATTAGGGAAAAATATATATCTGAAAAACTCTGATATTGTTTCCATATTTATCAATCCTATACGTTGAATTTAAAGAGAATAACATCTCCGTCATCAACTACATACTCCTTACCTTCTTGTCTTACAAGTCCTTTTTCCTTGGCCGCCAGCATGCTGCCACACTCCATAAGGTCCTTATAGCTGACTACCTCAGCCTTTATAAAGCCTCTTTCAAAATCAGAATGTATCTTTCCTGCCGCACCAGGAGCTTTTGTACCCTTTGTAATAGTCCATGCTCTGGTCTCTGTCTCACCTGCCGTAAGATAGCTGATAAGTCCCAGAAGGGAATAACTTGCTTTAATAAGCTTGTCAAGGCCCGACTCTGTAACGCCAAGATCCTCGAGGAACATTTTTTTCTCATCATCTTCAAGTTCAGCCAGTTCCTGTTCAATCTGCGCACACACAACAAATACCTCTGAGTTAAAATTCTTTGCATACTCTTTAACCTTCTGGACATTCTCATTTGAGGCACCGTCATCAGCTATATCATCCTCGCCTACATTTGCTGCAAATATAACCGGCTTATATGTAAGCAGATTATACTCATTCATCCATGCCTGCTCATCCTCATCGGAAATATTCACTGTCTTTGCCAGCTTGCCATCCTCAAGGTGCGCCTTAATTCTCTGCTGGAAATCAAGCTCCTTCGCCAGCATCTTGTCATTTCTGGCACCTCTTTGTGTCTTTGCAATTCTTCTGTCAAGAACCTCTATATCTGAAAATATAAGTTCGAGATTTATTGTCTCTATATCTCTTATAGGATCAACACTTCCATCTACATGAATTACGTTAGAATCTTCAAAACATCTCACAACATGAACTATCGCATCGACCTCTCGGATATTTGCCAGAAACTGGTTGCCCAGGCCCTCTCCCTTTGATGCACCTTTCACAAGACCTGCTATATCAACAAACTCTATTACAGCAGGAGTGGTTTTTGCAGAGTTATACATCTCTGTCAATTTGTCCAGTCTCTCGTCAGGAACAGCAACTATACCAACATTAGGGTCAATGGTACAGAATGGATAATTCGCAGATTCTGCACCTGCCTTTGTAAGCGAATTAAAAAGTGTGCTTTTTCCAACATTTGGAAGTCCAACGATTCCTAATTTCATATTATATATTTCCTCCAGTTTCTACGGGCTTTTCAGGGGGTGTCTGGAACTTTTATCCCGTTTCTCACCGCGTTTTGTTTTACCCATGATTATAGTAAAATTAATGTCAATTTGGTTATTGATACCTAAATAATCTGAGTTATATACTTTCTTACCAAATATGAAGCCAAACTCGATATTTGCCATTTTTATCTTGACTAATACCTTTACCCAAATTATTACCTTTTAAATCTTTACCCATAATATTCAGCTTCTTTCTTACCGAATATGCGGTCAAATACAACTTTGTATTCTATCACACATTCGGCAGACAATCAATGAAAATCTAGGGGGCTGATTGCAAATCTAGGGGGCTGATTGCAAATCTAGGGATCTGATTACAAATCTGATTGCATCTCTGATTGCACCGCAATGTATAATCTCGACAAACTGTTAGTTCGCTAACAAAGTATAATGCACTATTCCAATTTGTTGTGCGTTTATTTTTTATTTTTCTTCTGTTTTGCCCCGCTTCCAGCTTTCATGCGGGGCATATTTTCGGTTTTTCTTCTGTTTTGCCCCGTCTCCGGCTTCCATGTGGGGCA
>JBJEMQ010000082.1:0-3082 GCA_051879755.1 Coprococcus sp.
TACCGAGTGCTTCTTCTGTCCATTTCACATCAAAATATGCAATAGCATCAGTATCATTCAAATTCAAAAACAATCCTTTATCTGCGGCTTTAGAAGCATACTGATTTACAAGATTCTGCAGCATTGGTTGTATCCCTTCCTGTTTTGATGACAATGCAATAATTCCATTTTCCAATCGGGACAGTTTAACAAGAGAATCAATCAGGAAACGAAGCTTTTCAGATTGCATATACAATATCTCAACACTGGCTTGTGCAGATTCAGGAAGATTCTCCTCTTTCAAAAGCTCACTATATAACAAAAGATTTGCAATAGGTGTTTTTGTCTGGTGAGATATATCAGCAATCAGTGATTTTATTTTATCCTTCTCAACAGCTACATTTCTTGCAGAAACTTCTGACGCAGAAATGTAATGTGCAAACTTTGTTTCCAAAGAAGACAGCTTACTTTCATCAAATGTATTTTCGGTAAAAGTACCATTCATTGCAGAATCCAGCATTTCTTTTATGGTATCAATTGTTTTCCTTGTCTTCCTTTGATTCCAAAGAACAATAATAACCGCCACAATAATACACATCACACAAAAAAATAAACCCCAACTATTCATCTGCTTTCACCCAACTATATCCAATTCCATAAACAGTTTTTATATAATCCTGTGCATTCAATTTGTCACGCAGTCTCTTAACAGTAACAGAAAGAGCATTTTCATCAACATATTCTGCGCCATCTGTCCATATGCGGTCAACAAGGGTACTTCGGCTCATAACAGTTCCCCTGTTTTCAACAAGAAGGCGCAGCAACTTCTGCTCTGTTTTGCTCAATTCCACTTTCTCCTCATTGACAAAGAAACACAGATTGGCAAAATCAAAAACAAATCGGTCAATACGGACAACTGACTCCTTTATGACAGCATTGTATTTTCTCAACTGTGTATTAACTCTGGCACGCAGAACAGACAATGAAAATGGCTTGGTAATATAATCATCAGCTCCTAATTCCAGTCCGCATACGATATCCATATCCGTATCATTTGCAGTCAGCAAAATCACAGGTAAGTCAGGTGTTGTTTCTTTAATCTCACGCAACAAATCAAGTCCACTTCCATCAGGCAGATTTATATCGAGAATAAGCAGCGATACATTTCCACACAAAAGCTGCTCCCTTGCTGATTTTATATTCGGGCAGGAGAAAACTTTTCTATTTTCTGCTTTCAGAGCTTTGCATAACCCCTGATTCAGCCCTATATCATCTTCAACAATCAATAGCTGTTCCATTCGGATTTCCTCCATCTTTTTAGTCAAATACAACATTTGTCTCAATCACTATAATATCATATATGTTCTGCGTCAAATCATAAAAAGTGTACCGGCTGTAATGCAAACCACACCTAAAGCAGATTTTTTTGTCAGCTTTTCATGAAATACCACCCATGAAAACGCAATGGTCACGAGAATGCTTAATTTGTCTATCGGTACAACAACACTGGCAGGACCATCCTGCAATGCACGAAAATAGCACAGCCATGATGCTCCTGTTGCAAGACCGGATAATACAATAAAGTAAAGTTCCTTTTTCTCTATCTTTTTTACCTCATGCTGTTTTCCGGACACAACTACCATCAGCCATGCCATAATAAGAACAACTGTAGTACGAATGGCTGTCCCAAGATTAGCATTAATTTCTGATATTCCAATTTTGCCCAATATTGCAGTCAGACTTGCAAATACAGCAGACAATATCGCATAGAGCAGCCAGTCTCTGCCTTCCGGCTTTGAATGTTTGTCTGAATCTTTTTTTGAAATCATCAGTATCGTTCCCACACCAATCAGAATCACAGCTACTGTTTTCTTAAGCGTAAGTCCTTCATGCAAAAATATCAGTGCCAATATAATTGTAAGTATCGTGCTGGATTTATCAATTGGAACTACCTTATTGATATCACCTTTTTGCAATGCACGAAAATAACACAGCCATGAAGCTCCTGTTGCAAGACCGGATAATACGAGAAATAACAATGCTTTGCCACTGATTTTTGTAATTTCCGTCCATGTACCTGTAAGCATCACCATCAGCCATGAAAATATTAATACAACAATTGTCCGAATTGCTGTTGCCACATCCGAATCTGTTTTCCTGATTCCACATTTTGCAAGAATGGACGTAATTCCTGCAAAAAAAGAAGAACCTATTGCATAAAAAATCCACATACGACCATCACTTTCCTCTTTATTAGTCTCAGATGGAATAATCCGGTTAGATACATACTGCATTCCTCCATCATTTAAGGGACGGACTACTACCTCCTGCAGAGTGAAAAAAGGCTGAAAAACAGTTTCAGCCTTTTTCCTTATTATGTTTATCCCTTATCATCTCTATTGCCTCTTTTACGGCCGCCTCTTCCTCATCACGTGCTATCTTCTTCGCATACACTACAGTATGTATCAGATTACTTATCAAAAGAATAGCAAGTGGAATAAGAATAACCGGTATAAATATCAACGGATTAGATACCAGCCGGACTATCTTACCAAGTACCAGTGAAGAACCTATTACCTTTCCAAGAAGGAACTTTGAATCAACATCATACTTATCAACCACGTTATTCGCATCACCCTTTGTGACATACCGATAACTATCTCCTTCTTTTTCTACCGACACAACACGATGTGTATTCACTGCTCCGTCAAGTGCAGGATCAGATGAGTAAAATGATATGACATCCCCTTCTTTTATCTCTGATGGTTCTGTCTCCTTCACTATTATCAAAGTGTCTATCCCATATGTCGGAGCCATACTTCCCGTGGTAACCCTGAGTGCCATATATCCGCCTATATTCGGCGCACTACCCGGTTTTGTCATAAGAACTATAATCAGCACCCCGACAGCAGCTATTATAATCAATATCGAGATGATATTTACAATAGTCAAAAGTACTTTCTTCATAATATATTACTTGTCATCCTGTTCTGATTCCTTGCGTTCTCTGCGTTCCTTTAACGCATTAACAATATAGTGGCTTAAGCTGTTAGCCTCTGCCTTCGCCAATGCCTTCTGCTCACGGCTGACTGCTTCCTCAACC